>DASRBU010000554.1:0-2582 GCA_035653475.1 Candidatus Dormiibacterota bacterium
GGGGCGGGCGGGGAGGAGGAGCAGCTCCACGCCTTCCGCGAGGCGGTGGCCGAGCACCTCCCGGTGATCTCCGGCGGGACCGTGGTGGGAGAGGACGTGGTGGTGGTGGAGGTCGAGGTCGACGGAGGCGCGCCCGGGCGACTGGTGGCCATCTGCCGCCGTCAGGGACGCGACCACCCCATCTCGCTGACCGACGTCCGCTTCCCTCCCTTCTCTCCGCTGGCGCTCCTGGTCGCCGCCTACACGAGGTGGACCAAGAACCGGGCCGGGTCCCTTCGAACACCGATCCCCCAGCGCCGCCGGGGCTGGACCTACCCCCTGCGGACCGAGCCCGCCGCGCCCAGGGCGCGTCGTCTGCTCGAGGTCTGCCGCGGGTGCCCCCTCCGCCTCCAGCTGGTGGGGACCTGGGAGCCGGCCGAGCAGCGCTGGGGAGAGCCAGGGGTCCCGATCGAGCCGGAGCTGCGCCCGCTGATCGTGGCCGGTCCCCGGCCGCAGTGTCGGCTCGAGCGGGTGCTGCCGCCTCCGGCGGACGCCCGCCTCGACGATCCCATCGCCGTGGCCCTGGAACTCGCCCGCGGGGGCTGGCGGGGCGAGGCCCGCCGGCTGCTCCGCTCCCTGGTGGAACGGGACCCCCGCTGCCTGGACGCGCACGTGCAGCTGGGTAACCTGGCCTTCGCCCGCCGGCCGCAGGCCGCCCTGGTCCACTACCAGACCGCGGTCGCGGTCGCGGAACTGGCCCTGCCCCCGGAGTTCAACGGGGTGTTGGGGTGGGAGCAGGTGGACAACCGCCCCTTCCTGCGGGGGCTGCACGGCCTGGGCCTCTGCTGGTGGCGCCTCGGTCACCTCAACCAGGCAGCGGCGGTGTTCGACACCCTGCTCTGGCTCGACCCCGGCGACGGCCAGGGCGAGATCTGCAACCTACGCCACGTCCGCGCCCGCACGCCCTGGCGGTCGAGGCCGGGATAGGAGGGGAGACCCGGGCCGCGCGTGGCAGGATGGTCACGTGAGGCGCCCGTGCGCGGAGGGAGGATGAGACGGTCGGGTCGGCGGCGCCGGGTGCGGGCCGTGCCCGTCCGCGGGTTCCCCCGGCCCCGGCCGCCCCGCTCCTCCGCCTCCTGGTGGAACGACCGTGCCTGGACGCTACGGGGTGGGATCGCGGTTGCCGTGCTGCTGGTGGCGTTCGCCGCGGTCGGGATCTGGCTGCACGGCGCCGCCTCCCGACCGGACGCGCAGGCCCTGCACGCCGACCTCGCCGCCGGCCGATCTGGGGCCGAGGTCACGTTCTGGGGCACGGTCCTCGCCCCACCGGTGGACCGCGGCACCCATGAGGTGCTGTCGGTGTCGGACGGCGCCGGCGACACCCTGGAGCTGGACGACAACACCGACCTGGGACCCCGGGTCCCGGCCCGCCCCGGCGACCGCCTCCTGGTCCACGGACGGCTCTACGTCGACCCGGATCGGGCCGGGGTCCACTGTCTGCACGCCCGAACCTCCAGTGGTTGCCCCGAACCGGGCTGGATCCAGCTCCGTGGTCAGACCTACGACTGAGCTCCCGCCGCGCCCGGCCCGGCCGCGCGGCGCCGAGGCCGCCAGCGCAGCTGGGGTCCGAACGGGGATCAGGTCTCCAGGTCGGCGGACTCCAGCGTGATGGGCACGCCGGCCAGGGCTCTCGACACCGGGCAGCCGGCCTTGGCCGCCTCGGCCGCCTCCCGGAACCGGGCCCGGTCCAGCCCCGGCACCTTCCCGGTCACGCTGAGCGCGATGCCGGTGATGCCCTGGCCGGCCTGGAAGCCGACCCGAGCCCTGGCCTGGATCCGCTCGGGCGGGGTGCCCGCCTGGCCCAGCCCGTGGGCGAGCGCCATGGAGAAGCAGGCGGCGTGGGCCGCCGCGATCAGCTCCTCGGGGCTGGTGCCGGAGGCCCGCGACTCGGCGCGTGCCCTCCAGGTCAGCGCCAGCTCGTCCAGGGCGCCGCTGGCGGCGCGCACGCTCCCTCGCCCGCCGGTCAGGTCGCCGTTCCAGGTCGCCTCTGCAGCGCTCTCCACAGCCATGTGTTTCCTCCTCATCTTGCCGGTGGAGATCCGTCAACCCTCCTGGAGGGCCCGGGTCCAGGTCCGTGCTCCCCGGCGGGCGGGGGGCAGACGACGGAGACGTGGGGGCAACGCGGCCACCATCGCGGGCAGGGTCCTGCGGAGGGCCTCGAACGCCAGTCGCTCCCGCCCTCCCCAGGGCAGTCCGTACTCCCGGCGCAGCCGCTCGGGAAGGAGCCCCGCGGTGAGCACCTCCACCGGCCAGTAGGCCAGCCCCGGCACCAGCCGCAGGCGCGGGTGGAGCACGCGGTCGGCCAGGGCACGCGCCCGCTCGTCCACCCGCAGCTCGTCACCCCCCATCATGTCCGCGAGGTAGCGCCGGAAGCCGTCCAGGCCGGACGGGTACCGTCCCCTGGGGATGCCCAGCAGCGTCCCGATGACCATCGCCTGGCGGTAGTAGGCCTCCTCCTCGGCCAGCGTGAGCGGGCCGACGAAGGTGCGGTAGGCGACCACAGCGCTGTCGATCAGGGTCGCGTGCACCCAGAGCAGCAGTCG
>DASRBU010000555.1:0-2843 GCA_035653475.1 Candidatus Dormiibacterota bacterium
CCGGATCGGGTTGCAGGTCGCCGTGGGCATCGCGCCGGGAGAGGCCCCAGCCGCCGTCCACCACCACGGTGTCGTAGCCCGCCTTCCGCAGCCCGGAGGTCACCAGCCCCCGGGCCTCGGCCTCGACCAGGGCCGCGTTCACGTCCGGTCCGAACGCGTTCCAGCTGTTCCAGCCCATGGGCGGGGTCTCGCCCCGTACCTCGGCCAAGGCCGTGGGGGGTGGGGTGGGGGCCCGGGGAAGCCGTAGCGCCGGGCGCGCCACGTGCGCGCCGCCCCCCGACGGCAGCGCCGTGCTCAGGAACAGGACCAGGACCAGCCAGCAGCCGGCGCGCAGGGCCGTGCGGACCGGGCCAGGGATCGAGCGAGCGTCTCCACCCCCCATGGCCCTACATCATGCCCGACCGTGCCCCGGCGTACGGCCGGCCAGCGCTTGGCGGCCGGCGGAGCGGGCCCGGACCGGAGCGAACCCCATCCCCGATCCCCGCTCGCCCTATGCTTCCGCTGTGATGAGCACGTCGCTGAGCGCCATCGCCCGCACCGTGACCGTGCTCGGACGAGGGCGGGTCGGCCGGTCGCTGGCCGGCGCGCTCCACGCCGCGGGTCGCCCGGCCCATCTCGAGCCGGCGCGGGGGTGGCGGACGAGCCGGGGGCAGGGCCGGGCCGGGACGGCGCTGCGCGGTCTGGTCTTCCTCGCCGTGCCCGATCAGGCCCTGGAACCACTGGCGCGGGAGATCGCGGTCGACCTGCCGGAGGCCGTGGCCGCCTTCGTCCACCTCAGCGGAGCCCTGGAGCTGGAGGTCCTCGCCCCCCTGGCCGAGCGCGGCTGCGCGGTGGGATCTTTCCATCCCCTGCAACCCTTCCCGGTGGAGCGTCCACCCGAGGCGTTCCGAGGGAGCCTGGTGGCCGTGGACGCCTCCGAGCCCGGGCTGCGGGAGGAGCTGGAGGGGCTGGCCCGGCTGGTGGGCGCCCGGCCGCTGCCCGCGGTCCGCGGCCGGCGGGCCCTGTACCATGCCGGAGCGGCCATGGCCGCCAACCTGACGGTCGCGCTCGCGGCCCAGTCCCAGTCCGTCTTCGAGGCGGTGGGATGGGGGGAGCCGGAGGCGCGGGCGGCGGTGCTCTCGCTGATGCGAGGCGCCCTGGAGACCGTGGCCGAGGTCGGCCTCCCGGCCGGGTTGAGCGGGCCCATCCGGCGGGGTGAGGTGGACACGGTCGCTCGTCACCTGGCCGCCCTGGAGACCGTCCCGGGTTCGGACGCGGTGAGGCCGGTCGACGTCTACCGGATCTTGGGCCTGGCCGCCCTCGACCTGGCCGCGGCCGGCGGACTCGAGGCGGCGGCGGCTTCGCGCCTGACCGCGCTCCTCGCCGGCCAGGGCAGGGGCGAGGGGGCCAAGCCGTGACCACGGTGTTGGACCTGCGGCGTTTCAAGGCCGAGCGTCGCCGCTTCGCCATGCTCACCGCCTACGACTACACCACCGCCCGCCTGGCCGAGGAGGCCGGCATCCCGGTCCTGCTGGTGGGCGACAGCATGGGGAACGTGGTGCTCGGTCACCCGACCACCCTGCAGGTGACCCTCGACGACGTGCTCCACCACGCGCGCGCGGTCGCGCGCGGCGCCTCTCAGGCCCTGCTGGTGGGCGACCTCCCCTTCATGTCCTATCAGCCCTCGCTGGAGCGGGCCGTGGAGTCGGCGGGCCGCCTCCTTCAGGAGGGGGGGATGCATGCGGTCAAGCTCGAGGGGGCGGGTCCCTCGCTGGAGGTGGTCCGACGTCTGACCCAGATCGGCATCCCGGTGATGGCCCACCTCGGGCTCACCCCGCAGTCGGTGCACGTCCTGGGCGGGTTCCGGGTCCAGGCCAGGACGGCCGAGGCGGCCGAGCGCCTGCTCCGGGACGCCTGCGAGCTGGAGGCGGCGGGGGCGTTCAGCCTGGTCCTGGAGGCGGTGCCCGCCGAGGTGGCGGCGCGGGTCACGGAGGCGCTCCGCATCCCCACCATCGGGATCGGCGCCGGGCCCCATTGCGACGGCCAGGTGCTGGTCGTCCACGACCTCCTCGGCCTGACCCGGGGGCGCACGCCCCGCTTCGTCAAGCGCTACGCCGACCTCGGCGACCGGGCGGTCGAGGCCATGCGGGCCTTCGCCCGCGACGTGGCCGAGGGCAGGTTCCCGGGACCGGAGCACACGTACGGGGGCGATGCCGGGAGCCGGGCGGACGATGGCGGCTGAGCGACCGGCGGTCATCACCGGCGTGGACGAGGTCCGGGCGACGGCCGAGCGCTGGCGCTGCGGGGGGCAGCGGGTGGGGCTGGTGCCGACCATGGGCGCTCTCCACGCCGGCCATCTGAGCCTCGTCGAGCGCTGCCGGCAGGAGTGCGATCACACGCTGGTCAGCATCTTCGTGAACCCGCTGCAGTTCGGCCCGGGGGAGGACTACGAGCGCTACCCCCGGCGGCTGGAGGACGACCTGGCCGTGCTGCGCGCGGCGGCGGTCGACGCGGTCTTCGTGCCCTCGGTGGAGACCATGTACCCGCCCGGCGCCACCACCCGGGTGCGGGTGAAGGCGATCGACGAGGTCCTGGAGGGCGAGCACCGTCCCGGTCACTTCGAGGGCGTGGCCACCGTGGTGCTCAAGCTGTTCAACGCCGTCCGACCGCACCGTGCCTACTTCGGCCAGAAGGACGCCCAGCAGGCGGCGCTGGTGGAACGACTGGCCCGGGACCTCGACACCGGCGTCGAGGTCGTCGTCTGTCCCACCGTGCGCGAGCCCGACGGGCTGGCCCTGAGCTCGCGCAACGCCTACCTGGGGGACCGGGAGCGGGCCGCGGCCCGTTGCCTGTTCCAGGCCCTG
>DASRBU010000556.1:0-24196 GCA_035653475.1 Candidatus Dormiibacterota bacterium
GACGGACGAAGAGGGGCGCTCGCTGCTCACGCAGCTGGGCATGCCGTTCCGTAAGAGGTAGGAGATTGGCCAAGAAGGCAGCGATCGAACGCTGGAAGCGGCCTCCCAAGTTCCGGGTTCGGTTCCACAACCGATGCCGGCTCTGCGGCCGGCCACGGGCGTACATGAGGCAGTTCGGCATGTGCCGTATCTGCTTCCGGAGGCTGGCCGCCGAGGGCCGTATCCCCGGTGTGATGAAGTCGAGCTGGTGATGGCGAAGAAGGTGGGCGTCGGCGTCCCTTCCGATCCGATCGCCGACATGCTGACGAGGATCCGAAACGCCAACGCGGCTCGGCACGCCGAGGTGCGCGTGCCCTCCTCCAGGCTCAAGCTGGAGGTGGCCAGGGTCCTCAAGGAGGAGGGGTACATCGCCGGCTACGAGGTCGAGCCGGCGGCCGGGCACGCCGGCGAGGTGCTGAAGATCACGTTCGTCTCCCGTCCCGACCGCCGCCGGGTCATCTCCGGGGTGAAGCGCATCAGCCGCCCCGGCCTCCGGGTGTACGCTCGCAAGACGGAGATCCCCCGCGTACTGGGCGGCCTGGGCATCGCCATCCTCTCCACCAGCAAGGGCGTGATGAGCGGCCGCCAGGCGCTGCGCGCCGGTGTGGGCGGTGAGGTCCTCGCCTACGTGTGGTAGGGCATGAGGTAGCGAGGTCGATGTCGAGAATCGGAAGGCTCCCCATTCAGATCCCGGAGGGTGTGACCGTCAGCGTGGACGGCAACCACGTGACCGTCGAGGGCCCTAGAGGGCGGCTGGAGCGCGCTCTGCCGGCGCAGATCGCCGTCCGGGTGGAAGACGGTCAGGTACGCTGCGAGCGCCCCAGCGACGGTCGGGTGCACCGCTCCCTGCACGGGCTGACCCGCACCCTGGTGGCCAACATGGTGCAGGGTGTCTCCCAGGGCTTCCGCAAGGAGCTGGAGCTGGTCGGCGTCGGCTACCGGGCCCAGAAGCAGGGCGACGACCTGGTCCTGAGCCTCGGCTTCTCGCACCCGGTGCGCTACCGCCCGCCGGAGGGCGTGAGCGTCGAGGTCTCGGACCCGACCCACTTCGCGGTCAGCGGCATCTCCAAGGAGCGGGTGGGCCAGGTGGCGGCCGATCTCCGCCGCCTGCGGCCGCCGGAGCCGTACAAGGGCAAGGGCGTCATGTACCGCGGGGAGCAGGTGCGGCGCAAGGCCGGCAAGGCCGGCAAGGGGGCCAAGTAGCCATGATCACACCCTTCGACCGCAAGGCCGCGCGCCGGCGCCGCCACCGTCGGGTGCGGGCCAGGCTGGCGGGCACGGCCCGACGGCCACGACTGGCCGTGTACCGGAGCCTGCGCCACGTCTACGCCCAGGTCATCGACGACGAGTCGGGCCGTACCCTGGCGGCGGCCTCGACCCTGCAGCTCCGCTCCGGCGCCAAGAACCTGGAGGCCGCAGCGGCGGTGGGGCGCACCATCGCCGAGAGGGCCAGGGCAGCGGGGGTGACCCAGGTGGTCTTCGACCGCGGCGGGTTCCTCTACCACGGTCGCGTCAGGGCGCTCGCGGACGCCGCGCGCGAGGCCGGATTGGAGTTCTAGTCGATGATGGGAGCACGCCATGGGGATGCGCAGCCCGACGTATGCTGACCGCTCCGAGCTGACCGAGCGGGTGGTCAGCCTGAACCGGGTGGCCAAGGTGGAGAAGGGCGGCCGCCGCTTCTCGTTCTCCGCCCTGATCGTGGTCGGGGACATGAACGGACGGGTGGGCGCCGGCCTGGGGAAGGCCAGGGAGGTGCCCGAGGCCATCCGCAAGGGCGTCGAGATCGCGAAACGGAACATGATCACCGTTCCCATGGTGGGCACGACCATCCCGCACGAGGTCCGCTTCAGGTGGGGCGCGGCCAGGATCTTGATCAAGCCGGCGGCGCCCGGCACCGGGGTGATCTCGGGCGGCGCCATGCGGGCGGTGATCGAGCTGGCCGGCATCAAGGACATCCTCACCAAGTCCCTGGGCAGCAACAACCCCATCAACACGGTGCGGGCCACGATCGAGGCGCTGCGCTCCCTGCGCACCGCCCAGGAGGTGGCGGAGCTGCGCGGTAAGGAGGTGGAGCAGATCGTCGGGCCGCGCCTGGCCGCCGCCTACCGGGCGGCGGAGCAGGACGGAGGGGTGCAGACATGACCTCGACACGGACGCCGAGCCGAGAGGGCGCCGCCGCGCCCGAAGGCGGCGAGGGGGCCCCGGCGACGATCCGGGCGACCTGGAGGAAGAGCGCGATCGGGTACTCCTGGCGGACCAAGGCGACCATCCGGTCGCTGGGTTTCCGCAAGCTGAACCAGACCAGGGAGCTGCCGGACACGCCGGCGGTGCGCGGAATGCTGACCAGGGTGGGTTTCCTGGTCTCGGTCGAGGGAGAGCCGTGGGAGCGTCCCCGGCGGGCCAGATACAAGACGCCGCGGGCGCGCTCGGCCAAGAAGCACTCGAGAGGTAGGTAGCGGTGGAGTTGCACGATCTCCGGCCGCCGGCGGGCGCTCGCCGCCGGCGGGTACGCGTCGGCCGGGGTACCGGCTCGGGGCGCGGCAAGACCTCGGGGCGGGGGCAGAAGGGCCAGCTGGCCCGGGATCAGGGCTTTCGTCTCGGCTTCGAGGGCGGCCAGATGCCCCTGAGCCAGCGTCTGCCCAAGCTGGGGGGCTTCAAGAACCCCTTCAAGCGGGTCTACACCGTGGTCAACCTGACCAGGCTGAACCGCTTCCCGGACGGTGCGACCATCGGCGTCGGTGACCTCTACGAGAGCGGCCTGGCTCGGCCGGGGACGCCGGTCAAGCTCCTGGGGACGGGCAAGCTGCGACGCCGGCTGGAGGTGTCGGTCCACGCCGTGAGCGAGCGAGCGCGTTCGGCCGTCGAGGCCAGGGGCGGCCGGGTGACGGTGGTGGAGGAGCCGACCCGCCCGCCGCGCAGGACGGCGCGCAGCTAGGGGACGGATCACGGGGTGTGTCCGTGGGAACGGCCGTGCCGGGGCCCGGATGCCCGGCCCTCGCCGCGGGTCCGGGCCCGGGCACGGCCACCGGCCGAGGCGCGTCGATCCCGGGAGGTGGCCGCCGGCTGGTCCTCGAGGGCGCGGAGCGGTAGGCTCAATAGGGATTAGGCGCCGATGAACCTGCTCGAAGCCATCACCAACGCCTTCCGACTGCCGGAGCTCCGCAACAAGCTCCTCTTCACGGCAGGGATCCTGGTCATCTTCCGTCTGTTCGCCAACATCGAGATCCCCGGGGCGAACCAGGCCGCCCTCCAGAGCCTCTTCAACAACCAGCCCATCCTGGGCTTGCTCAACCTCTTCTCCGGCGGCGGGTTGTCGACCTTCAGCATCGTCGCCATGGGGCTCAACCCCTACATCAACGCCGTCATCATCATGCAGCTGATGACGGTGATCTCCGAGCGGATCAAGGAGATCTCGCGGGAGGGAGAGCTGGGTCAGCGCAAGATCACGCGCTGGAGTCGGTACCTGGCGGTGGCCCTGGCCCTGGGTCAGGCCTACGGGTACACGGTGCTCTTCCAGAACAACCCGGGCACGCCGATCCTGCCCACCGATCTGGACTGGTTCTCGCGGACCACGATCATGCTCACCATGACCGCGGGCACGATCCTGTCCATGTGGCTGGGCGAGCTGATCACCGAGCACGGGATCGGGAACGGGGTCTCGCTGATCATCTTCGCCGGGATCATCGGACGGGGTCCCCGCACCCTCTACTCGGCCGTCGCCGGCCACCTGGGCGGCGGAGGCGGGCTGGCCGACATCCTGCCCTTCGTGGGCCTGGTCGTGATCGCGCTGGTGGCGGTGGCGTTCGTGATCGAGGTCCAGCAGGCGGTCCGCAAGATCCCGATCCAGTCCGCCCAGCGGCTGACGGGGGGCCGAACCGTGCAGGGGCGACAGAGCTTCCTCCCCCTCCGGGTCAACCAGGCGGGGGTGATCCCGATCATCTTCGCCATCTCGATCATGACCTTCCCGAACATCGTGTCCAACTACCTGACCGCCGCCCCGAGCAACACCTGGTGGCACCAGGCGGCGCTGTGGGTGAACGGCAACTTCGTGCCCGACGGCCCCAATCTGGCCGCCATGATCGTCTACAACGTCCTCTACTTCCTGTTCATCTTCGGGTTCACCTACTTCTACACGGCTGTGACCTTCGACGTGAACGACGTGGCGGACAACCTGCGTCGCTACTCCAGCTTCATCCCCGGGATCCGGCCCGGTCGCTCGACCGCCGAGTACCTGGGGGCGGTCATGAACCGCGTCACCTTCGCGGGCGCGGTCTTCCTGGGCGTGATCACCGTCGTCCTGCCCCTGGTGGCCTCCCGGATCACCAACATCCCCCGCACGGAGATGTACCTGGGCGGGACGGCCCTGCTGATCGTGGTGGGGGTGGCCCTGGACACGATGAAGCAGCTCGAGACCCAGCTGGTGATGCGGCAGTACCGGGGGTTCATCAGGTGACCCCCGTGCGCTCGCCGGGCCCGTCGCGGGCGCCGACCGGCATCCCCCGGCCGGCGGGGGCGCGTCGCGCCCCGTCGTCGGACCGCGTGGGGCGGGGGGACGGCCCGGCTGCCCGGGCCGCGGCCCAGGTGTGATCTGGAAAGGAGGGACGGAGTCAAAGGCACGCATCCGCTCGTACTCACGCTGTTCGGGCCTCCGGGCAGCGGCAAGGGCACCCAGGCCGGCCTGCTGGTTCGGCACTTCCACATCCCGCAGGTGGCGACCGGGGATCTGTTGCGCAACGAGGTCCAGGCCGGCACCGAGCTCGGACGGCGGGCAAAGGTCTACATGGACCAGGGCGAGCTGGTGCCGGACGAGATCACGCTGGAGCTCGTCCGGCGCCGCCTCGGACGGCCGGACTGCGAGCGCGGGGTCCTGCTGGACGGCTTCCCGCGCACGGTGGCCCAGGCGCGGGAGCTCGACCGCATGCTCGGCGATCTCGGCCGACGCATGGACCATGTGCTCTTCCTGCGGGTGCCGGAGAGCGTGCTGGTGCGGCGCTTGGCCGGACGGCTGACCTGTCCCTCGTGCGGACGCACCTACCACGTCGAGCTGGCGCCTCCGAAGCAGGACTCGGTCTGCGATCTGGACGGCACGCCCCTGGTCCAGCGGGAGGACGATCGGCCGGAGACGGCCCGGCGTCGCATCACGGTCTATCTGGAGCAGACGTTGCCGGTGCTGGAGCACTATCGGGAGCAGGACGTGGTCAGCGATGTCGACGGCGTCGGCTCGATCGAGGAGGTGCAGCGGCACCTCCTGGCCGCGATCGAGGCCCGGTGTACGGCGGGGGACCAGAGGTGATCAGCCTGAAGACCGACCACGAGATCGAGATGATGGCCCGGGCCGGGCGGCTGCTGGAGTCCGTGGTCGAGGAGCTACGCGAGGCCTGCCGGCCCGGGGTTCGGACCATCGACCTCGATCGCCTGGCCGAGCGGCGGATCCGGGCCGCCGGCGCGCGCCCGGGCTTCCTTGGCTACCAGGGGTTTCCCAACTCCATCTGCGTCTCCATCAACGACGAGGCCGTGCACGGGATCCCGGGCCGGCGGCGGATCCAGGAGGGCGACATCGTCAGCCTGGACCTGGGGTTGGTGCTCGACGGCTTCTGGGCCGACATGGGGTGCACCGTCCCGGTGGGCACGGTCAGTCCCGAGGCGGAGCGCCTGGTCCGGGTGACCGAGGAGTGTCTGGCCCTCGGCATCGAGCAGGCCCGGCTCGGCAACCGGCTGTACGACATCTCTGCGGCCATCCAGCGGCACGCGGAGAGCCATGGTTACTCGGTGATCCGGCAGTTCGTCGGCCACGGCATCGGCCGGCACATGCACGAGGAGCCCCAACTCCCCAACTTCGGCCAGCCGGGGACGGGGCCGGAGCTGAAGCCGGGGATGACGCTCGCCATCGAGCCGATGATCAACCAGGGGGGGGCGGAGGTCTACGTGAAGCCGGACGGCTGGACCGTCTGCACCGCGGACGGCTCGCTGTCGGCCTACTTCGAGCACACCGTGGCCGTCACCAGGCACGGCCCCCGAGTCCTGACCAGCTCGACCGGCTCGATGCGGATGCGGGCGGCGGTCTGAGCTGGCGTTCGGGGGGAACGGGCTTCGTGGTTGTTGTACAATTGCGGCTCGTACCGCGGCCCTCCACGCTCGTCGGAGGGCTGGTTACGGTGGCCGGCCGGCCGTACCCCACGATGAGAGGTGCAGCCAGGGTCTTGCCCGTGTCGCCCTTCGGCTCGCTTCGCCGGGTGTCCGAGGGTGAGGCGTGGGGGCCGGGGGCGGCCGGCGAGGAACGACGACGGAAGCTGCTGAGATGAAGGTTCGCCCATCGGTCAAGAGGATGTGTCCGAAGTGCAAGGTGATTCGGCGCGAGGGCGTGGTGCGCGTGATCTGCGCCAATCCCAAGCACAAGCAGAGGCAGGGCTAGGTCGTGGCGCGCATCGCCGGGGTCGACGTCCCCAACGACAAGCGGGTCGTGATCGCGCTGACCTACATCCACGGCATCGGACGGACCACGTCCGAACGGCTGGTTCGGATGGCCAACGTGAGCCCGGACGCCCGGGTCAAGGACCTGGCCGACGACGAGCTGACCCGGCTGCGCCAGCTCATCGACCGCCTCTCCGCCGACAAGGAGATCCTGATCGAGGGGGATCTGCGCCGCGAGGTGGCGATGAACATCAAGCGGCTGCAGGAGATCGGTTGCTACCGCGGCCTCAGGCATCGGCGTGGGCTGCCCGTGCACGGTCAGCGGACCAGGACCAACGCCCGTACCCGTCGCGGTCCGCGTCGTCCCGTCGCCGGCCGCAAGAAGCGAGGCAAGTAGTGACGGCGGTCGAGATCGGCGGAGTGCGCGGGGCCGGTACGGACTGGTCGGGCCTCCGTCCGGCGCTGCCGGGTACCGGAGGAGGGATGGGCGCCTCCCGTGCCCGATGCGCAGCCGCGGGAGCGTAGGAGACGGGCATGGGCAAGCAGAAGAAGAAGAACACCCGTACCCGACGCCGCGAGCGCAAGAACGTGGCCGTCGGTCAGGCGCACATCCAGAGCACGTTCAACAACACGATCATCTCGATCAGCGACCTGCAGGGCAACATCATCACCTGGGGCTCGGCCGGCACCCAGGGTTTCAAGGGCAGCCGCAAGTCCACGCCCTACGCCGCGCAGGTCACGGCCGAAGCCGCCGCCCGCCGAGCCATGGAGCACGGTATGCGGTCGATCGAGATCTTCGTGAAAGGCCCCGGCGCCGGCCGGGAGGCGGCCATCCGCGCCCTGCAGGCGGCGGGGCTGGAGGTCACCGCCATCACGGACGTGACGCCCATCCCCCACAACGGCTGCCGCCCGCCCAAGCGGCGGCGGGTGTGAGATGGGGGTGTGGAATGGATCCCTTGCCGGGCCGGGAGCGTCCCGTCGGCGGGAATTGGGAATGATGCACGGACGACAAGGAGTTCGACTGAGCGTTGGCTAACTACCACGGTCCGGTCTGCCGGTTCTGCCGTCGCGAGGGCGCCAAGCTCTTCCTGAAGGGGGAGCGCTGCTACACGCCCAAGTGCGCGATCGAGCGGCGGGCGGTGCCGCCCGGCCAGCACGGGCAGGCGCGTCGCCGCAAGACCTCGGACTACGGTCTGCAGCTTCGGGCCAAGCAGAAAGCCCGCCGGACCTACGGCCTGCTCGAGAGACAGTTTCGCAACTACTTCGAGATGGCCGAGCGGGAGCCAGGGGTGACCGGCCTCAACCTGCTCCGGCACCTCGAGCTGCGCCTGGACAACGTGATCTACCGGCTGGGCCTGGCCGCCTCCCGTAAGCAGGCGCGTCAGCTGGTGTCGCATCGGCACTTCACGGTGAACGGCCGGACGGTCAACGTCCCCTCCTTCCAGGTCAAGCCCGGCGACGAGATCCGGACCCGCGAGCCGGCGAGCCCGGTGATCTCGGCGGCGCTGGAGTCGTCCCGGGTCCGTACCGTGCCCTCCTGGCTCGCCCTGAACGAGGCCGAGCGGTCCGGTAAGGTGCTCGCCCTGCCGGAACGAGACGAGATGGAGTCGGGGGTCGAAGAGCAGCTGATCGTGGAGTTCTACTCCCGGCGATGAGGATCCCCAGGAGGTTGCGGTTCCGTGGCGATTGACACCAGGCTGGTCGTGAACCCGGCGGTCCGGAAGGTCGCCGGCGACGAGACCTACGGGAAGTTCGAGATCGAGCCGCTCGAGCCGGGCTTCGGCACGACGCTCGGCAACACCCTGCGGCGGGTGCTCCTCAGCTCCCTCTGGGGGGCCGCGGTCACCTCGATCCAGATCGAGGGGGTGGCCCACGAGTTCACGTCCATCGCGCACGTCAAGGAGGACGTGACCGAGATCGTCCTCAACCTGAAGCAGCTGCGTCTCAAGAGCTTCACCGAGGATCCGGTCACCCTCACCCTGGACGTGAAGGGGCCAGCCGAGGTCCGCGCTGCCGACATCCAGACGCCGGCGGACGTGGAGATCGTCAACCCCGACCTCTACCTCTGCACCATCGCCGACAAGGGTCACCTGCGCATGGAGCTGACGGCGGAGCGCGGCAAGGGATACGTGCCCGCGGAGCGGAACAAGCGGGAGGGTCAGCCCATCGGGGTGATCCCGATCGACGCCGTGTTCTCGCCGGTGGTCAAGGCTAACTTCTTGGTGGAGAAGACTCGCGTCGGGCAGGCGACGGATTACGACCGTCTGAACCTGGAGGTCTGGACCGACGGCACCATCACGCCCGAGGAGGCGGTGAGCAACGCGGCCATGCTCTTCACCCAGCACCTGGAGCTGTTCGTCCGCTTCGGTGAGAGCATCCGTGAAGAGGAGGAGGGCCACGGGCTGCAGCCGGCCGGGGCCAACCGGATCGATCAGATCCCGATCGAGGAGCTGGACCTGTCCGTGCGCGCCTTCAACTGTCTCAAGGCCAACGACATCACCACCGTCGGCCAGCTCCTGACGAAGAAGGAAGACGAGCTGCTGAGCCTGCGCAACTTCGGTCGCAAGTCGCTGGACGAGATCAAGGAAAAGCTGGTCGAGAAGGGCTTCGTGGAGCCCGACCGGATGGAGACGGTCTTCCGGTAGGACGACATCGATGAGGCACCTCAAGAGCGGCCGCCACTTCAACCGCGACACCGACGCCCGGAAGGCGCTGCTGCGCAACCTCTGCACGTCCCTGCTGGAGCGGGGACGGATCACGACCACGGAGGCGCGGGCCAAAGAGCTCCGGCGGCGGGTCGAGCGGCTGATCACGGAGGCCAAAGCCGACGACGTCGCGGCCCGGCGGCGGGTGGCGCGCGAGATCTCCGATCCGGAGGTGGCCGACCGGCTGTTCCGGACCGTGATGCCCAGGCTACGGGCACGCCCGGGCGGCTACACCCGCATCATCCGCAAGGGGCCACGGCGCGGCGACGCCGCGCCCATGGTCGTGATCGAGCTGGTGAACTGATGGTCGCGAAGCCGAGGACCTGGACGGCCAGGAAGGAGGATCTGAGGGGCGATTGGTACGTGATCGACGCCACCGGCCTGCCGCTCGGCCGGTTGGCGAGCAACGTCGCCAGGATCCTCAGGGGCAAGCACAAGCCGATCTACACCCCGCACCTGAACACCGGCGACCACGTGATCGTGGTCAACGCCGAGCGCGTCCTCGTCACCGGTCGCAAGCTGGACGACAAGGTCTACACGCGCTACACCGGCTACCCGGGCGGGCTTCGCACCCGGACGCTGCGCCAGCAGCGGGACCTCGATCCGACCTTCCCCATCTACCACGCGGTGCGCGGGATGTTGCAGAAGAACCGGTTGGGCCGTGACATGCTGCGCCGGCTCCGCGTCTACGCGGGGCCCGAGCATCGCCACCAGGCCCAGCGTCCGATCCGGATCACCTTCAACGAGAAGGGGGACATCCAGGTTGGCTGAGGAGCAGGAGCAGCCACAGCAACAGGTCTACCGAGCGGTGGGCCGCCGGAAGACCGCCATCGCCCGCATCCGTCTCACCCCCGGTGAAGGCCGGTACGTGATCAACGACCGGGACCCGCTGCGCTACCTGGGGGTGCGCCGCCTGGAGAACGTGGTGCGGCAGCCCCTCAGGTTGGTGGACGGCATGCGACGCTTCGACGTGAGCGTCAAGGTGGAGGGCGGAGGGGTGACCGGCCAGGCGGGTGCCATTGCCCAGGGCCTGGCCCGGGCCCTGATCCAGCACGATCCCGAGCTGCGCCTGGCGCTGAAACGAGCCGGTCTCTTGACCCGCGACGCGCGCATGAAGGAGCGTAAGAAGTACGGCCTGAAGCGCGCCCGCAAAGCCCCGCAGTACACCAAGCGCTGAGCCCGGGCGAGGGTCCCGACCGGTGGGCGAGCGGGCGGTGTCGGACCTGTCCAGGCATCGGACCTCCGGAGCGGAGGGTGCCGACGAGAGGGTAGGGCCGATGATCGTGGGCGGGAAGCCGGTCTGCGCAACCTTCGTCTGCTGATCGAGTACGACGGCGCCGCCTTCTCGGGCTGGCAGCTCCAGGTCGGGCGGCGGACGGTCGAGGGCGAGCTGCGGCGGGCCATCCGGGAGCTGGCCGGCGAGGAGCCGCGCCTGCACGCGGCGGGGCGGACGGACGCGGGCGCGCACGCGGAGGGGCAGGTGGTCAACTTCTCCTACTCCGGCCGCCTGGGGCCGGAGCGCGTCCGGGCGGCGCTCAACGCGCGGCTGCCGCCGGACGTGGTGGTCCTCGAGGCCGACGAGGTGCCGGGTGGCTTCCACGCCCGGTACTCCGCGCGCTGGCGTCGCTACCGGTACCGCTACCTGGACCGGGCAGCGCGGCCGGCCCTGGATCGCGGGCGGTGCTGGCATCTGCGGGAGCGGCTGGACGTGGAGGCCATGGCCCGGGCCGCCAGTGGTCTGCTCGGCCGGCACGACTGGACCACCTTCTGCTCGGCCTCGGAGCCGCCCGGCGGCCGGGTGCGAACCGTGCGCGAGGCCCGCGTGGTCCGGGAGGGACGGTTCGTGGACCTGCACCTGTGCGCCGACGGCTTCCTGCGCGGCCAGGTACGGAGCATCGCCGGTGCCCTGGCGGAGGTCGGGCGGGGCCGTCGGCCGCCGGCCTGGCCGAGCGAGATCCTGGCCGCACGCGATCGACGGCTGGCCCCCCGGACGGCACCGGCGGCCGGCCTCACCCTGGTTGCGGTGGTCTACGACGACCACCCACTGCGTGCCGGGGGCTGATCCGACCGGCCAACCGGCTCCCGGGCCGGCTCGTGCTTTACGAAGGCCGCGGTGGGAGGTAGAGTTCCTCGAGTGAGGACGGTCGCTGAGGCCGTGCGTTGGCGTGCGCGCCGTCATCCCGACCTCACCCTGAGCTGGTACCGGGGACGTGCGCGGAGCTTCGCTGAGGTGGATGCCTCCTCCTCGGCCCTGGCCGGAGGGCTGGTCTCGAAGCTCGGGGTGGAGCCCGGGGATCGGGTGGCCATCCTGGACAAGAACTCGGACGACTACTTGGAGCTGGTGTTCGCCCTCGACAAGGCGGGCGCGGTGTGCGTGCCCCTCAACTGGCGGCTCACCGCCGGAGAGGTGACCGGGATCCTGGAGGATGCCGAGCCCCGGCTGCTGGTGGTGGGCGAGGAGTTCCGGGGCCTGGCCGAGCGGGCGTGCTGCCCGGTGGTCGGCTTCTCCGAGCTGCCGCGAGCGGGGGAGGACCCCCACCGGGACCGCGAGGAGGCCGTGGCCTGGATGCTCTACACCTCGGGTACCACCGGCCGGCCCAAGGGCGTGATGCTCCGCAACCTCAACCTCTTCTCCCTGATCGGCCCGCTCGGCTTCGAGGTCCCGGAGCTGCGCGAGGGCGCCAACGCCCTGGTGGCCATGCCCTTCTACCACATCGGAGGGATCGGCTGGGGGCTGGCCGTGGTCACCTCGGGCGCGACCGCGGTGATCGCCCGCGAGGTGGTCCCCCCGGACCTGCTCCGGCTGATGGTCGAGCGTCGGGTGGCCACCGGCTTCGTGGTCCCGGCGGTGCTGCTCTTCCTCACCCAGCTGCCCGAGGCGGGGGACATGGAGTTTCCCGACCTGCGCAACCTGGTCTACGGCGCCTCGCCCATCGCCGAGGACCTGCTGCGGCGGTCGATCGAGACCTTCCGTTGCCGCTTCACCCAGCTGTACGGGCTGACCGAGACCACCGGGGCCGTCACCGCCCTCACCCACGAACACCACCGGGGGCCCCGGCTGCTCTCCTGCGGGCGACCCATGTTCGGGCAGGAGATCCGCGTGGTCGGGCCGGACGATGGGGACCTGTCCCCGGGCGAGGTGGGGGAGGTCGTGTACCGGGGTCCCGGGGCGATGGTCGGGTACTGGCGACAGCCCGAGGAGACGGCCGCGGTGCTGCGCGGGGGGTGGCTGCGCACCGGGGACGCGGGCTGCCTGGACGCCGACGGCTTCCTCTACATCCGCGATCGGATCAAGGACGTGATCGTTTCCGGTGGGGAGAACGTGTACCCGGCCGAGGTGGAGGGGGTGCTCGCCGCCCACCCCGCGGTCGGCGACTGCGCGGTGATCGGGGTCCCCGACGAGCGGTGGGGGGAGACGGTGAAGGCCATCGTCGTCCGACGGCCCGGGGCAGCGGTGACGGAGGAGGAGCTGATCGCCTGGACCGGGGGACGCCTGGCCGGGTTCAAACGTCCCCGATCGGTGGACTTCGTCGCCTCGATTCCCCGCAATCCCAGCGGGAAGATCCTCAAACGCGAGCTGCGCGAGCCCTACTGGGCGGGCCGCGAGCGCCGCGTCAACTGATCCCGACCGGGGCCCCGGCGGTATCGTCGAAGGAGGAGGTCGAGGTGACGTTCGCGCGTTCCAACCGTTCCACGCGGCGCTTCGCCCTCGGCGCGCTGGCGGCGACCGCGATCCTGATCGGCCTGGCCACCTGGGCCCTGGTCGCCGGGGACCAGGCGGCATCCGCCCTGCTCGGTCCGCTGGGGCTGGTCGCGCTGGCCGTTGCCCTTCGCACCGTGCTCCGTCTGCGGCGCTGGCCGGAAGGCCGGCTGGGCTTCTTCCGGGACCGGCTGGTCCTGCTCGGACCTCGAGGCCCGGTGCAGGCACGATGGGACGAGGTGGAGGCGGCGACGCTGGCCGACCAGGGGGATTGGGCGATGGAGCGTTGGCCCGAGGTCCGTCTCACCGGGCGTCTGACGGTCCGGCTACGGGGCGCTCGGCGCTTCAGCTTCCGTCCCCTGGCCTTCGGGCTGGAGCCGGCCGCCTGCCGGGACCTGATCCTGAGGCTGCGCGACGACCGGACCCTGCGGGGCCGACTGCCGGAGTTCGAGTCCGTCGCCGCGGCGCTGGCCCGGCCGCCACGGACCGGTGAGTCGGTCGAACCCCGGCTCTGAGGCGGAGGAGCCGGATGCGGCGGGGTGGGTCGGGGGGCCCGGGGCGGCCGAGGTCGAATCCGCCGCCCGGAGAAGCGCATACTCACCTGCTGTATCCCGGGAATCAAGGTAAGGTGACCTCGGTGACGATCCGCACGTTGCAGCGCCTGAGAGGCGCGGACTTCCTCGACATCGCCCAGCTGGACGCCTCCCAGCTCCGCGACATCCTGGACCTAGCGGGCGAGATCAAGGCCGGACGGTGGTCGGGCTCTCCCCTCCGCGGCCGCCGGCTGGCGCTCCTCTTCCAGAAACCCTCCCTGCGCACCCGGGTCTCCTTCCAGGTGGGCATCGAGCGTCTGGGGGGCAGCGCGCTGGTGCTGGGTGAGCAGGAGGTCGGGCTGGGCCAGCGGGAGGCGGTGGAGGACGTGGCCCGGGTGCTCGACCGCTACGTGGACGGGATCGTGGCCAGGCTGTTCGCCCACCGGGATCTCATCGCGCTGGCCGGGGCCGCGAGCTGCCCGGTCATCAACGCCCTGACCGACGGCTCCCACCCCTGCCAGGTGCTGGGGGACCTGCTGACCATGGAGGAGGCGCTGGGGCGTCTCGACCGTGCGGTCCGGGTGGCGTTCGTGGGCGACGGCAACAACGTGGCCCGCTCGTTGATGGAGGCCGCGGCCATCGTCGGGTTCCGGCTGGTCGTGGTCTCGCCCCCGGAGCACCAGCCGGCGGCGGCCGGGATGCCGCCCTGGGTCCAGGTCACCGGCGACCTCGAGGCCGTGCGGGGAGCGGACGTCGTGTACACGGACGTGTGGGCTTCGATGGGCCAGGAGGCCGAGGCCCAGACGCGGAGGGCCCGGTTCCGGGAGTATCAGGTGAACGCGGAGCTGATGGCCAGGGCGCCGGGGGCAGTGTTCATGCACTGCCTGCCCGCCCACCGTGGGGAGGAGGTCACCGCCGAGGTCATCGACGGGCCCCGTTCGGTGGTCTTCGACCAGGCCGAGAACCGCCTGCACGCCCAGATGGCGCTGCTGGCGGCGATCTTCGGAGAGATCTGATGGCGTTCCTCGCCGAGGCGCTGCACCAGCTGCTGGCCATGCTCTCCCGGGTGGGGCCGGTCGAGATCATCGACGTGGTCGTGGTGGCCTTCATCCTCTATCAGCTGCTGCGGCTGGTCCGCGGCACCCAGGCGATGCAGCTCATCGTTGGCCTGATCCTGCTGGGGATGCTCGGCCTGGCCGCCAGCTGGCTGCATCTGATCCTGCTCAGCTGGCTGTTCCAGACCGCGGCCCCCTTCGTGGTCATCGCCATCATCGTGCTCTTCCAGCCCGAGCTCCGGCGGATGCTGGACCAGGTGGGACGCATCGGTCACCTGGGGCGGCCGCTCTTCGCCTCCAACCCCCAGATCTTCAACCGCGCCATCGCCGAGGCCATCAGGGCAGCGGAGCGCCTGGCGGCCCGCCACGTCGGCGCCCTGATCGCCTTCGAGCGGGAGGTCGGCCTGGAGGACTACGCCGCCACCGGCGTGCGCATCAACGGCGAGGTCTCGGCCGAGTTCCTGCAGAGCATCTTCTTCCCCAACTCCCCGCTGCACGACGGGGCGGTGATCGTGCGTGGCAGCACGATCCTCGCCGCCGGATGCCTGCTACCGCTCGCCGACGAGGCGACGGTTCGCGATCGCCTGGGCACCCGGCATCGGGCGGCGATCGGGCTCTCCCTGGCCTCGGACGCCCTGGTCCTGGTGGTGTCCGAGGAGACGGGGGGCATCTCCGTGGTCGAGAACGGTCGCATCACCCGCAACCTGGACGTGGAGGGCCTGCGCCGGCGGTTGACGGGCGGGCTGGAGCCCTCCCGGCCGGCGGGCGGCGCTCGTCAGCACCTGCTGGGCTGGCGGTTGACCGGCCCCAAGCCGTGAGCTGAGGCGAGGCCGATGGCGGCATGAGCACCCCCCTGGCCTGGATCGTCGTCAACTGGCGCCTGAAGCTTTTGGCGCTGGTGCTGGCCGTGGGGCTCCTGGGCGCCGTGGCCTTCTCCGAGAACCCGCCCGAGATGGCGACGGTGCCGGTCAAGGTCACCTACCAGGGGCTGCCCTCGAACCTGGTGCTGATCGATCCTCCGAGCAGCGTCCAGGTGCGGGTGGTGGGGCTGCAGGATGACGTGCGTCAGTACCGACAGAGCGCGGCCGGGGTCACCATCGACCTCTCCCATGCGACCGTCGGCGATCATCTCTACGAGGCCAGGCCCAGGGTGGACGTCCAGGGTGTGACGCCCCAGGACACGGACATCCCCCTCCACCTCCGGATCGAGGAGCTGCGAACCGTGATGCTGGGGGTGGAGGTGCGCACCCCGCGGAAGGCGGCCGGGATCGCGGTGGTGCCGAGCCAGACCTACGCCACCTGTGGCAACGCCAACGAACCCTGCCAGGTGACGGTGACCGGGCCGTCGGAACTCGTCGACGGCCTCCACGCCTACGTGGACTACGACGTGGCCATCCAGTCCGCCAACGTCCAGAGGAGCCCCGATCAGACCATCCTCTTCGAGAAGGGCGGGCACCAGGTGGACCTCAAGAGCTGGCACACCATCCCACCCCCGAGCTGGACCCCGAACGTGGTGACGGTGCAGGTCGCGACCGTCGGCGGCACCACCACCCGGACCGTGGGTCTGACCGTTCGCCCGATCGGCGTCCAGGCCTGCGGTTACGCGATCACCGGGGTGGACATCCAGCCCAGCGGCTTCGTCACCGTGAGCGGTCCGATCAGCCAGGTGGCCCGGCTGGGCGACAGCATCGGCCTCGACCCGGTCGACATCAGCGGCCTCACCTCGACCCAGTCCTTCACCCGAACCGTCCGCACCGGTTCCGACCAGGTCACGGCCGCCCCCGCCTCCGTCCGCGTGGTGGTGAGCGTGACGCCCGCCTTCAGCTGCGCAGCGCCCACGCCCGGGACGGCCGGGTCGGGCGCCGCCGGGCCCTCCCCGTCGCCGCTGCCCAGCTCCCGTCCCTCCTCCCCGCCCTGATGGCGACGAGCCCCAGCGCCCCCTTGGGTAACCGCCGTTCGCCGGTCCGCGTTCAACCTGCGAGCCGGGTGCGGCCACCCTTCCCTGCCGGCGAGTCCCAGGAGATCGACCATGTGCGGCATCATCGGTTACCTCGGAGCGAGAGAGGCAGCCCCCGTGCTGATGGATGGGCTCCGGCGCCTGGAGTACCGTGGCTACGACTCCGCAGGGGTCGCGGTCGTATCGCCGGGGGCCGAGGTCGCCAGCGTGGTCAAGTGCGCCGCTCGGGTGGAGCGGCTGATCGAGCAACTGCGGCTGGACATGCCCGCCGGTCGCCTGGGCATCGGCCACACCCGCTGGGCCACGCACGGCAAGCCCACGGTGCTCAACGCCCATCCCCACACCGACTGCGGGCGTCGCATCACCGTGGTCCACAACGGCATCATCGAGAACTTCCGTGAGCTGAGAGGGGAGCTGGAGCGGGCCGGCCACGAGTTCCTCTCGGACACCGACACGGAGGTCGTGCCGCACCTGATCGAGCACCACTATCAGGGCGATTTCGTGGCCGCGGCCAGGCACGCGTTGGGGCGGCTGCGGGGCGCCTATGCCCTGGTCATGTTCAGCCTGGACGACCCCGAGCTGCTGGTGGGCGCCCGGCTGAACGCGCCGCTGGTGGTGGGGCTGGGCGAGGGCGAGTACTTCATCGCCTCCGACATCGCCGCCATCGTGGCCTACACCAAGCGGGTGTTGCTGCTCGGCGAGGGGGAGATGGTCGCCGTGACCCCCCTGGGCCCGACCGTCACCTCCCTGGACGGGATCCCGGTCGAGCCCAGGGTCCTCCACGTGGACTGGGACGTCAGCCAGGCGGAGCGGGGCGGGTACCCGCACTTCATGTTGAAGGAGATCCACGAGACCCCCGAGGCCGCCGCCAACGCGCTGCGGGGGAGGCTGGACCGCCAGGGTCGCGTCGAGTTCACCGAGTTCGAGCTGGACGACGAGCGGCTACGGGCGCTGGAGGAGGTCCGCCTGCTGGGCATGGGGACCTCGCTCCACGCCGCCCTGGTGGGCGAGCACGTGATCGAGGACTGGGCCGGCCTGCCCGCCCGGGCCCAGGATTCGTCGGAGTTCCGGTACCGCCGTCCGGTGCTGGGCGGCAACGCCCTGGTGGTGGCCATCACCCAGTCGGGGGAGACGGCCGACACCATCGTGGCGCTGCGCGCGGCCCGGGAGGCGGGGGCGCTGGGGGTGGCGGTCACCAACGTCGTGGGCAGCACCGCGGCCCGTGACGCGGACGGCGCCATCTACCTGCAGGCGGGACCGGAGATCGGCGTCGCCTCCACCAAGACCTTCGTCGCCCATCTGGTCAGCCTCTACCTGCTGGCTCTGCGTCTGGCCGCGGCCCGGCGCCGGATGTCGCCGGAGCGGCGCGAGGAGCTGGCCGCGGAGCTGCGCTCGCTCCCCGAGGCCGTTCGCCGCCTGCTGGCCGCGGAGCCCGAGATCGCCCGGCTGGCCCATCGCTACGTGGGCTATCGGAACTTCATGTACGTCGGCCGCGGGCTGGCCTATCCGGTGGCGCTGGAGGGCGCCCTCAAGCTCAAGGAGATCAGCTACGTCCACGCCGAGGGCACCTCCGGCGGTGAGCTCAAGCACGGTCCGATCGCGCTCCTGGACGGGGAGTTCCCGGTGATCGCGGTCTGCCCGGCGAGCCCGATCAGGGAGAAGACGGTGGGCAACGTGCACGAGGTGGTCGCCCGGGGGGCGCCGGTGCTGGCGGTGGTGACCGAGGGCGACCGGAGCTTGGAGGGGGTGGCCAGTGACCTGCTCGAGATTCCCCGCGCCGGCGAGGCGGCCTCGGCGGTGCTGGCCAGCGTGGCCCTCCAGCTCTTCGCCTACCACCTCGCGGTGGAGCTGGGTCGTGACGTCGACCGGCCCCGCAACCTGGCCAAGTCGGTCACGGTGGAGTGACCCAGGATGGACGGGGCCGCCCGGCGACACGGCGGCTCGACCGGGGCGGGACCTCGCCATCCGGCACCCGGCTCGCCGCTCGAACCCGTGCCGGCGGCTCCCTAGCATGAGGGGTGAGGTCGTGCTCCGCCGACACGGGATCGACGTGATCGAGATCGCGCGCATGGAGGCGGCGCTGAGCCGCTCCGGGCCGGGCTTCCTGGCCCGGGCCTTCACGCCGGCGGAGATCGCCGAGTGCGGGGGGATGGCGGTGAGGCTGGCCGGGCGCTGGGCGGCGAAGGAGGCGGTGATCAAGTGCTTCGACGCCACGCCCATCTGCTTCCCGCGCCGGCGGATCGAGATCCTGAGCGGTCCGGGCGGGGCGCCGCGGGTCCGGCTGCTCGGCGACGCCCAGGGCGCCCGGGTGCAGGTGACCATCGCCCACGACGCCGGCCTGGCCATGGCCAGCGCCTGGCTGGAGATGCCCGAGCCGTGGGAGCGGCCGCCGGCGCCTCCCGGAGCGGTGCGGCTGCCGGAACGACCGCCGGATGGCCACAAGGGCACGTTCGGGACTGTGGTCGTGGTGGCCGGCAGTCGCGGCCTGACCGGAGCGGCGTACCTGAGCGCCACCGCCGGTGTCCGGGCCGGGGCGGGCCTGGTCCGCCTCCTGGTCGCCGAGGGGATCTACCCCATCCTGGCCGTGAAGTGCACCGAGGCCATGGCCACGCCGCTGCCCGAGGAAGGGCCGGGGGCGCTCGGGCCGACCGCCCTGGGGGAGATAGAGGAGCACCTGGGGACCGCCCGGGCTGCGCTCCTGGGTCCGGGCCTGGGCCGTCATCCGGCGACCTGGGAGCTGGTGCGGCGGCTGGTCCCCCGCATCGGCTGCCCGCTGGTGCTGGACGCCGACGCCCTCAACGCCCTGGGTGAGGTGCGCGGCCGGCTGGGTCGGCCCGGCGACGTGCCCCGGGTCCTGACCCCCCACCCCGGCGAGATGGCCCGCCTGACCGGGCGGTCGACGCGCGAGATCCAGGGGGCGCGCCCGGAGGTCGCGGTCGCGGCCGCACGGGAGTGGGAGGCGGTGGTCGTCCTCAAGGGCGCTCGAACCGTGGTCGCCGCCCCGGACGGGCGCCGGTCCGAGGACCCCCACCAGGTGCCCGCGCTGGCCTCGGGAGGCACCGGCGACGTGCTGGGGGGGCTGATCGCCGGGCTGATCGCCCAGGGGCTGGATCCCTATACCGCCGCCGTCACCGGGGTCTACGTCCACGCCGAGGCCGGACGTCGTCTCGAGGCGCGGCTGGGGACGGCCGGGGTGCTGGCCTCGGAGCTGTTGGGCGAGATCCCGCCGGTGATGAAGACCATGAGGGAGTCCCGGTGAGGGCTCCCGTGGCCTCGGCCGCGGCCACCGACCGCTGGGCCGAGGTCGATCTGGGGGCCGTCCGGGAGAACGTGCGCCGACTGTTCGGCCGCCTGCCCCAGGGCTGCCGGCTCATCGCCGTGGTCAAGGCCGATGCCTACGGGCACGGCGCCCGCCCGGTGGCGGCGACCGTGCTGGAGGCCGGTGCCTGGGGCCTGGCCGTGGCCACGCCCGAGGAGGCGCTGTCGCTGGTCGACCTGTGCGGCGGCGAGCGGCTCCTGATCATGGGTGGGCTGACGCCGCCGACCTGCGAGGCCGCGGCCCGGGTCGGCTGCGCCGTGGTCTGCTCCGCTCCCTGGATGGTCGAGGCCCTCGAGGCCGTGGTGCCGGCCGGGCGCCGGCTGCCCGTCCACCTCGAGATCGACACCGGTCTCCATCGGCTGGGGTGCACGGAGGAGGAGGCCCCGCGGCTGGCGAGCAGGATCGCCGAGTCGGAGCGGCTGCGCCTGGCCGGCACCATGACCCACTTCGCCTCTTCGGACAGCGACCCCCACTTCACCCGGCTCCAGCTGGAGCGCTTCCTGGAGGCCCTGTCCCGGTTCGACGTCGACCCCGGCATCCGACACGCGGCCAACTCCTGGGCGATCCTGCGCCATCCGGAGGCGGCGCTGGACGCGGTCCGTCCCGGGATCGCGCTCTACGGCTGCGCCGGGCGGCTGCGCCCGGCGCTCACCCTGCGCGCGCTGGTGAGCCAGGTCCGGGAGGTGCGGAGCGGGCACTCGGTGGGCTACGGACGGACCTGGACCGCCCCGCGTTCGGCGCGCATCGCCACGGTCGCGATCGGCTACGAGGACGGGATCATGCGGAGCCGCTCCAACCGGGGTCAGGTGGTGGTGCGCGGGGTCCGGGCCCCGCTGGTCGGCCGGGTGAGCATGGATTCGATCACGGTCGACGTCAGCGACGTCCCCGGGGTGGGGCCTGGCGATCCGGTCACCCTGATCGGCGATGGGATCACGGCCGAGGAGGTCGCGGCCTGGAGCGGGACCATCCCCTATGAGGTGTTGACCTCCCTGGGAAGGCGGGTGGGCCGGATCTACGTGGGAGCCGCGGATGCGGTCGGGCCGGACGAGGGGCGCGGCCGGCCGGCCGGGGAATAGCGGCCTGGCCGGAGCGGTTGCGCGGACGGAGTGATTACCATGGTCGAAGTGGCAGAGGACGCTGCGGAGACCGGAGGGCCTGCCGCGGGGGGCGTCCCGGATCCTTCCCCCCGAGCGGACGGGGATCGGGACCGGCGAGACCGGGAGACGGCTCCCCGGGGGTTCGCCGAGGAGGCCATCGGCCACCTGGACACCCTCTACCGTGGCGCGCTGCGGCTGACCCGCGATCCCGCCCAGGCCGAGGACCTGGTGCAGGACACCTACCTCCGCGCCCTGCGATACCAGAACAGCTACCAGGCCGGCACCAACATGAAGGCCTGGCTGTTCGCGATCATGCGCAACCTGTTCTGGGACCGCTTCCGGGGCGGTCGGCCCGAGGACGTGAGCCTCGACGGGGACGGGGAGGTCTCCCTGTACGACACGCTGCGAGACCAGACGGCGATGCCCGAGGCGGAGGTCCTGGACCGGATCGCCGCCGACGAGGTGGTTCGAGCGGTGGAGCGGTTGCCGGAGCTCCACCGGGAGGTGGTGTTGCTGGTGGACGTCGAGGGGTTCTCCTACAAGGAGGCGGCGGAGGTCCTGCAGGTCCCCATCGGCACCGTGATGTCCCGCCTCCATCGCGCGCGGCGGCAGCTCCAGAAGGCGCTCCACGAGTACGCCCGCGAATCCGGCATCGTCCACGCGGACAGAGACCGATGAACTGCCGGGATTGCCTGGAACGACTGGATCGGTACGTGGATCGGGAGCTGACCGACGCGGAGGTCGAGGAGGTGAAGCGCCACCTCGTCGACTGTCCACCCTGTGAGGACCATTTCCGCCTGCAGGTTCACCTGAAGCGGCTGGTCAAGGTCTGCTGCGACCAGGGCGAGGCGCCGGCACACCTCCGCGCCAAGCTGCGCCAGATCCTCTTCTGACCCTGAGCCCCGGCGGGGGCGCTCGCTGCCTGGCTCGGACGGCGTCCGTGGGCCGACCAGGTCTTTTAGATTCTAAGTTTTTTGGCTAGAATGAGCGTCGCTTCGTAACCTGGTTGTGGGGAAGGGGAGCAGGCTGTGGAGAGCCATGCTCGAGGACGCGAACCGAGACATCCAGCGACTGACCCGTGAAGCCATCCGCAAGCGCATCCGCCAGGAGCAGCTGGACCGTGTGGTGCGGGCGATCGACGATCTCCTGTTCCAGCTCGAGGACCTGAACCTGCAGGGCGTGGACCGGGTGCCCGCGACGCTGCGGCAGCGCGCCGGGCGCATCCTGGAGGCCCTGCCCGGCCGGGACGAGTCGGACGGGATCCGCATCCGTTACCGCGTGGTCCCGATGATGGACGTCCTGTTCCGGGCCCAGGAGGTGCTGTTCCGGCTGCGGGACCCCCGTCGGGTCGACTACGAGGCGGAGGACGAGGCGGCGGAGCGAGCGGAGCGGGCCGAGCAACTCCAGCGGATCCAGCAGGCCGCCACCGAGGTCGCCGAGCCGAGCTCCTGAGGCGGCGCCGCCGGGCGCCGCTCCGAGATCGGGCGCGATGGTCGCGGGCGAGGGCGGTTGGGATCCCGCGCGGGCGTTTCGTCCTGACGTCCTTCAGGTGCAGTCGGCGAAGTCCTGGGTGAACATCTCCTCGTAGCCGCCGAGGCCGCGATAGGCGCCGATGCCGACGCAGCGAAAGTCGGGGTTCAGGATGTTGGCCCGGTGGTCGGGGCTGGCCATGAGCAGGCTCCAGGCCTGCTCCAGGTTCTCGGCGAAGGCGATGTTCTCGCCGGCGGTGACGTAGCGGAAGTGGAGGGCCTGCAGCCGCTGGTAGGGCGTCTGCCCGCTGGGGGTGCGGTGGGAAAAGTAGTGACGCCGGTACATGTCCAGGCTGTGCTGGCGGGCCGCCTCGCGGAGCACCGGGTTCATCACCAGGGGCGCCAGACCCGCCTGGGCGCGCGCCTGGTTGATCTGCTGGAGCATGGCCTCCTCGTCGGCCGGGGCTGGCTGGACCTGGAGGTCGCGCGGGAACTTCAGGCGGTAGAAGGCGTCCTGGCCAGGGTTCACGGGCGGGGCGCTGACCAGGATCTGGTCCGGGGAAGGGGCCCCCGGCACCAGGAGGCGCTGGAGGGGACCCTGCAGGGGCGCGGCCAGGGCGGTGACCTGGGGTGCGAGGAGCGATCCCTGTACCAGCCGCTGGGCGCCGCTGAAGGGGAGGACCAGGAGCGAGGACAGCCCCAGGGCCGAGATCAGAGCCGCCACCCCGAGGGCGGGGACCGCGTTGGTCACGGCCCGAGGAGCCGGGGGAAGGCCGTCGGCGGCGGCCGCCAGCCGGCTGCAGAGCTTGCCCATCGGGGTCTGGACGAGGGCGTGCACGATCGCCAGCATGATGAGGAAGGCCCCGAACCCGGCCAGGTTCTGGGGGATGCCGAGGTGCCGGTGGATGAGCTGGCCCGCGGGCCAGGCGAGGGGGAGGGCCACGGCCAGGGCGAGGGCGAACGCCACCAGCTCGGTGAGGTAGGGTACGAAGCCGCGCCGCACTGCGTGGGCGACGAGGACGGCGGTGCCGCCGATCAGGATGGGATCGAGCGGGTCGAGGTGGAACGGCAGCTGCACCGGGTGAGGAGTATAGGTTTCGGTGAGCCTGGACCGACGTGAGGCGCTGGAGCGGATCCGCTCCGCCCGGCTGTACGCGATCACGCCCGAGGCCGACCCCGAGCGGATCGAGTCCCTGGTGACGGCCTGGCTGCGCGGGGGGGTGGAGGTGGTACAGCTGCGGCTGAAGCAGCTGCCGCGCGGCCAGCTGGCGGCGCTGGCCAGCCGCCTGGCACCGGTGTGCGCGGCCGCAGGGGTGCCCTTCATCGTCGACGATCACCTCGACGTGGCCCTGCTCAGCGGCGCCGCCGGGGTGCACGTGGGTCCCGACGATCTGAGCGTGGCCGCGGTGCGGCGCGTCTCCGGCGAGCTGGTGGTGGGGGCTTCGGCGGCGACCCCGGAGGCGGCGCGGGAGGCGGTGCGCCAGGGGGCCGACTACCTGGGTTCGGGGCCCGCCTACGCCACCCCGATCAAGACCGAGAAGGCCGTGATCGGTCCCGCCGGGGTGGCTGCCGTGGCCGCCGCCGTGGCGGTCCCCGTCTTCGCCATCGGCGGCGTCGAGAGATCGCGCCTGGCCGAGCTGCGGGCGATGGGGGTGCGGCGGGTCTGCGCCATCCGCGCCCTGAGCGAGGTCGCGGACCCGGAGGCGGAGGCGCGGGCCTGGCGCCGGGTGCTGGACGAGCCCACGGTCGGATGAACGAGCTGGAGCTGATCGCCAGCCTCCTGCCCTACCTGGCCGCGCGGGGCGGCGACCTGGTCGTCGGCGCCGGCGAGGACGATGCCGCCGCCTGGCGCGAGCCCGACGGCTCCTTCACCGTGGCCACCTGCGACACCTCGGTCGAGGGGGTGCACTT
>DASRBU010000557.1:0-8000 GCA_035653475.1 Candidatus Dormiibacterota bacterium
CAGCCTCCTGCCCTATCTGGCCGCGCGGGGCGGCGACCTGGTCGTCGGTGCCGGCGAGGACGATGCCGCCGCTTGGCGCGAGCCCGACGGTTCCTTCACCGTGGCCACCTGCGACACCTCGGTCGAGGGGGTGCACTTCGACCTCTCCCGGCAGCGCCCGGAGGACGTCGGCTGGCGCGCCCTCTGCTTCGCGCTCGGCGACCTGGCCGCCAAGGGGGCGCGTCCGACCTACGGGCTGGTCTCGCTCTCGGTGCCGCGACGCTGGGGGCCCGGGGTCGCCCCGGGTGTCTACCGGGGGTTGGCCGAGCTGGCGGGACGGGTGGGCCTGCGCCTGATCGGGGGGGACACCACCGCCGCCCCGCACGACGGCTCCCTGACCCTGACCCTGCTCGGGACCACGCGGGTCCCGCCCCTGCCCCGGTCGGCGGCTCAACCGGGATGGAAGGTGGGGGTGACGGGGCCGCTGGGGGGCGCCTCGCCGGGCTGGGCGCGACCCGAGCCGCGGCTCGAGCTGGGCGCGCAGCTGGCCGCGGCGGGGCTCTGCTGCGGGGACGTGAGCGACGGTCTGCTCCGTGAGATGGACAAGTTCGCGGCCGCCGCCGGCGTGGGGGCGCGCCTCCGTCTCGACGCGGTGCCGCTGGCGCCGGGGGTGACCGACCCCCGGCGGGCCCTGGCCAGCGGCGAGGAGGTGGAGCTGGTCTGCTGCGGGCCGGGGCCGTTGCCCGCCGAGCTGCTGACGGTCGGCGATCTCACGGAAGATGGAAAGGTGATCGTGGTCGACGCCCGGGGCCGGGCGGTCGAGGTGGAGGATCGTGGCTACGACCACTTCGCGTGAGCTGGTGACGGTCTCGGCCGCGGAGACCGAGGCGGCCGCGGAGCGGCTGGCGTCCCACCTGCACCGCGGCGATCTGGTGCTGCTGGTGGGCGACCTGGGCGCCGGCAAGACCACCTTCGTGCGGGGGCTGGCCCGGGGCCTGGGCTCGCCCGCGGACGTGATGAGCCCCACCTTCCAGCTGGTTCGGATCTACCCTGGACGGGTGCAGCTGGCCCACGTCGACCTCTACCGTCTCGCCGATCCCGGTGAGCTGGACGACCTGGGGCTCGACGAGCTGCTGGAGGAGGGTGCCGCGGTCGTGGAGTGGGGCGAGCGCCTGGACGCCCCGGCCACCGCCCGCATCTCCTTCGAGGTGCTGGCGGACGACCGTCGAAGGCTGCGGCTGGAGGAGGCCCCCCCGTCGTGGTCCTGGTGATCGACACCTCCGCCACCCGCTCCGCCCTGGCCCTGGTCGAAGCCGGCGAGCCGCTGGCGGAGGACGTGCGCGAGGGAGAGCGGGAGCGCGATCTCCCCGGGCGGGTGGCGGCACTGCTGGGGGCCGCCCGGCCGACGGCCGTGTGCGTGTCGCTGGGACCCGGCTCCTTCACCGGCCTGCGGGTCGGCGTGAGCTTCGGGGTGGGGCTCGCCTTCGCGCTCGGCACCCCCCTGCTGGGCCTGGGCTCGTTGGAGCTGCAAGCGGCGCGTGCCCGGGGCCCGGCCACGGCCGTGGTCGAGGCAGGCCGTGGGCGCGTGTACTGGGCGGCGCCGGGCGGGAGGCCACGGCACGGAGATCCGGAGGACCTGCCCCGCGAGCACCCGGTGGTGGGCTGGCTGCGGCCGTCCACGGTGGAGCGGTTGCGGACGATCGGGCTGCGGTCGCTGGACGAGCGGGAGGTGGACGGCTTCGCGGTGGCGGCGGCCCGGCTCCTGGGGCGGGCGCGGAGGCTCGGCTATGATACGGTCGAGCTGGAGTACATGCAGTCGGTCGGGTCGGCGCGGGTGTAGGGACCGGGAAGCGGACAGTGGTGCAGGTGCGCGAGCAGCTTGCGATCGAGCCCATGCGGGAGACGGACGTGCCCGTGGTGCAGGAGATCGAGCGGCGGATCTTCACCACGCCGTGGCCGCGCAATGCCTACTATCGCGAGCTCTCGAGCCGCAACAGCGCCTACTACATCGTGCTCAGACGGGAGGTCGGTGGTCGCAGTGAGATCATCGCCTACGGCGGCATGTGGCGCATGTACGACGAGGCCCACGTGACCACGATCGGCGTGCGTCACGACCTGCAGCATCGCGGCTACGGGCGGATCGTGTTCGCGGCCCTGCTCCAGGCCGCCTACGACACGGGCGCCCGCTGGGTGACGCTGGAGGTCCGGACCTCCAACGAGAACGCGATGCGGATGTACGAGGGCTTCGGGTTCAAGGTCATCGGCCGCCGCAAGGGGTACTACACCGACAACGGCGAGGACGCCATCGTGATGTGGTCCGACTCGATCCACGCCCCCAGGTTCCGGCGCGCGTACGAGGCCAACCTGGAGCGGATCGAGGCCGAGGTGAAGGGGCTGCGCCGCCAAGTGGGCCCGGTTCGGGATCGCTGAGCCCGGCAGGCGAGGTCCGCTTGCTCACGCTCGCCATCGAGTCCAGTTGCGACGAGAGCTCGGTCGCCCTGGTGGAGGGCCGGCGGGTGCTGGCCAACCTGGTCTTCTCCCAGGAGGCCGCGCACGCCCCCTTTGGTGGGGTGGTGCCGGAGCTGGCGGCCCGGGCCCACCTGCGCAAGCTGCCCGCTCTGGTCCGGACGGCGCTGGAGCGGGCGGAGCTCCGGGGCACCGACGTCGACCTGGTCGCGGTCACCCGCGGCCCCGGCCTGATCGGCAGCCTGTTGGTCGGTATCGGACTCGCCCAGGGGCTGGCCCGCGGCTGGGGGAAGCCCCTGCGGGGGGTCAACCATCTCTGGGGCCACGTGTACGCGGCCATGCTGGCCCGGCCCGAGCTGGAGCCGCCGCTGCTGGCCCTGGTGGTGAGCGGCGCCCACTCGGATCTGGTGTACATGCCGGCGCACGGGGTGTTCGAGGTCCTGGGTCGCACCCGCGACGACGCCGCCGGCGAGGCCTTCGACAAGGCAGCGCGGATGCTCGGGCTGGGCTATCCCGGCGGACCCGCGCTGGACCGACTGGCCCGCAAGGGGGACCCGACCCGCTGGCCGCTGCCGGTCCCCTCCTTGCCCGGGCTGGAGTACAGCTTCAGCGGTCTCAAGACCGCCCTCCTGTACCGCCTCCGGGACCTGGGCGGCGTGGAGGCGCTCGACGAGGCGACCCGGGCCGACCTGGCGGCCGCGTTCGAGCGGTCGGTGGTGGAGTCGCTGCTGGAGAAGGTCCGTCTGGCCCAGAGCCGGTGGCCGGTCCCCGAGGTCGTGATCTGCGGTGGGGTGGCCGCCAACAGCCTGTTGCGGCGCCGGGCCGAGGAGGTGGTGGGGAAGGGAGCACGGCTCACCGTCCCGCCGCTCGGCCTGTGCACCGACAACGCGGCCATGATCGCGGCCGCGGCGGCCCACACGCCGGACGGGTCCGGGGTGGGCGCCGACGCCTCGCTGGGCTGGTGAGGTGTGGGAGCTGCCGCGCCCGCCGGCTGGACGAAGATCTTCCGTGGCCCGTGCCTGCGGGCCGAGGTGATCCAGGCGGTCCTGGAGGCCCACGGTCTGCGCCCCGTGCTGCAACGATTCGGCCCCCAGGGCTGGTGGTCGGGGGTGGTGCTGGAGGATTGCGCGGTGTACGTGCCTGCCGGCCAGGCGCCGTCCGCCCGCGAGGCGCTGGCCCGATGGGACCCCGGCTCGGGGGGGTGAAGCGCCCTCGGCCTCCGGCTCCGACCACGTTCGCCCACTGCTCGTTAGCACTCGAAGCCCCCGAGTGCTAAAATTGGCCCGCGGCACGGGTGGGCGCCACGGGAGCCCCACGTCCCGTGGGGAGCCCGCCAGACGCCCGACGCCGTCATTCCACATCAGGGACATCGTGCAAACCAACCACACTGCGGAGGATGGAGCATGCAGCTGAGGCCGTTGGGCGACCGGGTGGTGCTGAAGCCGGTCGAGCGTGAGGAGAAGACCAAGAGCGGCATCGTGCTCCCGGACACCGCCAAGGAGAAGCCCCAGGAGGGCATCGTGGAGGCGGTCGGTACCGGTCGCATCCTCGACAACGGGACCAAGATCCCGATGGAGCTCAAGGTCGGCGACCGGGTGCTGTACGCCAAGTACGCCGGAAACGAGTTCAAGCTGGACGACGTCGAGTACCTGATCATCAGCGAGAAGGACGTCCTCGCCGTCGTCGACGGCAAGGCCTAGCCTTCGCTGCCGCAGCCAGGAACCAGCCAGCGAGGAGGTTCGGATAGACACCGATGGCAAAGACAGTTGCGTTCGACGTGGATGCGCGCCAGGCTCTCAAGCGCGGCATCGACATCGTCGCGGAGTCGGTCCGCATCACGCTCGGGCCCAAGGGGCGGAACGTCGTCCTGGAGAAGAAGTTCGGCGCTCCCACCGTGACCAACGACGGGGTCACGATCGTACGGGAGATCGAGCTCAAGGACCCGAGCGAGAACACCGGCGCGCAGCTCCTGCGCGAGGTGGCCACCAAGACCAACGACGTGGCCGGTGACGGCACCACCACGGCGACGCTCCTCGCCCAGACCATGATCAACGAGGGCTTCCGCAACGTGGCCGCGGGAGCCAACCCGATGCAGCTCAAGGTCGGGATCGAGAAGGCGGTCCAGGCGGTCGTGGACGAGATCAAGCGGGTCGCGGTGCCGGTGAAGGGCCACGAGGACGTCGCCCACGTGGCGGCGATCTCGTCCCAGTCGGACGAGATCGGTCGGCTCATCGCCGATGCCATGGACAAGGTCGGCAAGGACGGCGTGATCACGGTCGAGGACGGCCAGGGCGTGGGCACGGACCTGGAGACGGTCGAGGGCATGCAGTTCGACCGTGGCTACATCTCGCCCTACTTCGTGACCAACCCCGACCGCATGGAGGTCGTCCTCGAGGAGCCGTTCGTCCTCGTCACCGACCGCAAGATCTCGGCCGTCCAGGACCTGCTCCCGGTGCTGGAGAAGGTCGTCCAGCAGGGGCGGCCGCTGCTGATCGTGGCCGAGGACGTCGAGGGCGAGGCGCTGGCCACCCTGGTGGTCAACAAGCTGCGTGGCACCTTCCAGGCCTGCGCGGTGAAGGCCCCCGGGTTCGGTGATCGCCGCAAGGCCATGCTCGAGGACATGGCCATCCTGACCGGTGGCCAGGTGATCTCCGAGGATCTCGGTCTCAAGCTCGACCAGACCAGGATCGAGCAGCTCGGCCGCGCCCGCCGGGTGACCGTGACCAAGGACGACACCACCATCGTCGAGGGGGCCGGCAAGGCCGAGAACATCCAGGCCCGGATCAAGGCCATCAAGGCCCAGATCGAGGAGACGACCTCGGACTTCGACCGCGAGAAGCTGCAGGAGCGCCTGGCCAAGCTGGCCGGCGGAGTGGCGGTGATCAAGGTCGGGGCGGCGACCGAGGTCGAGCAGAAGGAGAAGAAGCACCGCATCGAGGACGCCCTCAGCGCGACCAAGGCGGCCGTGGAGGAGGGAATCGTCGCGGGTGGTGGCACGGTCCTGCTCCAGGCGCAGAAGGTGCTGGAGAACCACCTGGGGCTGACCGGCGACCAGGCTACCGGCGTGGCCATCGTCCGGCGCGCGCTGGAGGAGCCGGTGCGGCAGATCGCGGCCAACGCCGGCTTCGAGGGCTCGGTGATCGTGGAGCAGGTTCGCAACGCGCAGTCGGGCCACGGTTTCGACGCGCTGAACGGCAAGATGGTCGAGATGGTCGCCGCCGGCATCGTCGACCCGGCGAAGGTGACCCGCTCGGCCCTGCAGAACGCGGCCTCGATCGCGGCCATGGTGCTGACCACCGAGGCGGTGGTGACGGAGGTGCCGGAGAAGAAGGAGTCCTCCACTCCGTCGATGCCGCCGGACATGATGTAGGCGGCGCCGGCGTCGCCCGATCAGCGAGGGAAAGGGAGGCTCCCCGCCGCTGGCGGGGAGCCTCCTCTCGTGTCCGAGGGCTCGGGGCCGCTCCGAGATGGCTGGCGGGTGTGCAGGGCGCGGGGACGGTCGGGGTGGGAGGGCGACCCGTCGGCGCCAGGATCGACCCGGGCATTCCGTGGACGGCGGTCGAACGGAGCCGGCCCCGGGTCCGGCTATGGCTCGCGCAAGGGCTCGGGGGCGGGTTCCGCGGCCGCGGGGGGCGGCTCGGCTACCGGAGGCCGAGGTGGGGGCGGCGTGGCCCTCGACGGGCGGGCCAGGCGGCGGTTGAACCGCCTGGAGATGACGGTAAGCGCGAATGGCCAGAAGAGGAGCCAGAGCGCCGTCAGGACGGCGTAGACGTTGGGCAGGCGATGCGGGTCCTGCATGCTCACGTAGGTCCCGTAAGCGCCGAAAACCGAGAAGCCGGCCACGAACACGACCGTCGCCCCGGCGATCCAGAGGCGATACTCGCGGACCAGCTCGGGGAAGAGCCGTTCGAAGCGTCCCAGCACCATCGCCGCCGTCACCCCGTTCAGGGAGAGGCCGCTGATCAGCGCGCAGAGCGCGATGCCCAGCCGGAACTGGGCCAGGTGCTGCATGACGAAGGCCGAGAGGTTGACGGCCAGGATACCGACCGGCGTCGTGGCGCCCACCACCAAGAAGGCCAGGTCGCGAACGCGCTGCGATCGCAACCAGACCATCAGGATCCTCGCCGTGGGGGGAGCGGTGAGGTCACCGGCTGCCCCGGGCACGTCTCAGGCCGGAGAGCGTGCGCTCAGTGTCCGCAGCTGCAGGGGCTGGCCGAGCTCGCGTCGTCGCCGGTGTCGAAAGAGTGGCCACAGGCGCACGACCGCAGCGCGTTGGGGTTGTGGACGGTGAAGCCGGCTCCCATCAGGCTGTCGACGTAGTCGATCTCCGACCCCCGGAGATACGGGAGGCTGAAGTCATCGATCAGGATCCGAACCCCTCCCTGCTCGACGATCTCGTCCCCGGGGCGGACGTTGTCGTCGAAGGCCATACCGTACTGCAGGCCCGAGCACCCGCCGCCGGTGACGAAGACGCGCAGCGCGAGGTCCGGGTTGCCCTCCTTGGAGAGCAGCGACTTGAGCTGGGAGAGAGCCTCGTCTGTCAGGGTGACGGTCGCTTGCTCGATCATCGTCGAACAGGAACCTCCCTTCTGCCAACGCGATTCCATGCCGCCGGCGCCGGACCGATGGCAGCTCCACGACTTCGTGCCGCCGGTGACATGCTACGCCCTCAAGCTTACGGCACCGGCGTCACCTCGGGGAGGGTCGGGAGCGGCGTCGGTCGCCGCCGCGGGGATGGGGTCGCGAGCGGTGGCGTGGGCGTGGCGGTCGGCGCCGGCCCGGACGGGGATTCCGGGGTCGAGGTCTCCGTCGGCCTCGGCGTGGGGGTCGGGGTGGGGCAGACGACGTCTTCCTGGGTGCCCGCCAGGAAGATCTCCCCGCCGCCCCTCTGGCCGGGGCAGCCGCTCCCGCGGACGATGCCGGCCGGCTGGTGGTACCAGTCGCGCATCGTGCCGGGCAGGCCGTTGATGAACGTCCGCAGGATCGTCTCGCCGACCTGGGTGCCGAAGGTGCTGATGCTGTCGTTGGCGTTGACGCCCGGGGGCTGGGTGTGGCCCGCCCAGGCTCCCACCACGATGTCGGGGTTGTAGGCCATCATCCAGGCGTCGCGGTGGACGCCGGTGGCGCTGCCACCGGTGGTGCCCGACTTGCCCGCCATCTGGCGGTTCCAGCCCAGCTCCCACACCCGCTGGTAGTCCTTGAGCGTGTCGGTGATCAGGTAGGCCTCGGCGGGGGTGAGCACCTGGTGGATGCCGGGCTGGGTCCCCGGATCGCGCTGGAAGAGCACGTTGCCCTGGTCGTCGGTCACCCTGGTGATCGACATCAGGGGGACCAGGGTGCCCTGGTCGGCAAAGACCTGGTAGCCCTGGACGTTCTCGAACATGGTGATGGCCGAGGCTCCGATGGCCGTGGAGAGGTAGGGCTGGAGCTTGCTCGTGATGCCCTGGGCCTGGGCCTCGGCGATGACGTTGTCGATGCCCTCCATCTGCGCCACCGTGACCGCCGGGACGTTGCGGGAGCGGACCAGCGCCTGGCGAGCCGTGATCGGCCCCTCC
>DASRBU010000558.1:0-4670 GCA_035653475.1 Candidatus Dormiibacterota bacterium
CCACGGTCGTCGTGGGACCCGTGGGTTGCGTTCACGGTGTCCCGAGACCCGAGGCGGAAGGGCTCTCGGCCAGCGCAAGCGAGAGGTCGGCGCCCAGGTCCTCCTGGAGGATCGGGGTCATCCCGATCCCCGCGAACGCGAGCGATCCACAGAGCCGGGTGAGGCGAACGAGGGGATGCCGGGCCAGCCGGCGGTGGCGTGCGCCCGATGACACCCGTGACACGGCCGGCCTCGAGATCCTCATCCGCCGCGCCGGGCCGGTCTCGAGGACCGCGCAGGGTGGCTCCGCGGCGTGTTGGGCACGGTCGGCGGAGGTGACCGCTCAGCTCGGCCCGAGGCTACCGGTCACGCCCACCACGGAACCCGAGCGGCGTTGACCTCCCCTACGCTCGGCGGGTGGGACTGGGGACCTGCCACGAGGTCCTCCACAGGTGCGGCTGCGCCCCGAGGCCAGGGAGCGATCCATCCGGCGAGGGGCCCATCTGCGCTCGGATGCCGTCGCCGCTGGAGCTCCGGGCCCTGCGGACGGCGTACGGCAGCCGGGTCTGGCGGCTGGATCCGGTGGCTCGCCCCTCCCCGCATCGTGGCCGAGAGGGGGACGTCCGAGGTCGGGCACTGGCTCCGGGCGGCGTCGAGCAGGCGTTGCCGTGACGCGGGGTTGGCGGCGATCGTGCCGGGAGGATGGTGATGGGTGGGCTGGTCGAGGGCCGGATCGCCCTGATCACGGGAGCTGGCGGGCGGATCGGCGCCAGCGTGGCCAGGGCGATGGTGCGTGAGGGGGCCCGGGTCGCGGTGGTGGACGTCGACGTCGAGAGGGCACGGGGCACCGCCGAGCGGCTTCGGGCGGAGGGAGGCGCCGCGGTCGACCTTTCGGCGGACGTCGGCGATCCCCTCAGCGTCGAGCGAGCTGTGGCCCAAGCCGAGGCGGCGCTCGGGCTCCCCGACATCCTCGTCAACGGCGCGGGCATCTTCCCGAACCGCCCGCTGCTCGAGATGGACCTCGAGGAGTGGGAGCGCGTCTTCCACGTCAACGTCCGTGGGACGATGCTCGTCAGCAAGGCGCTGGCGTCCCGGTGGGTCGGGCGAGGGGTGAAGGGCGCGATCGTCAACCTCAGCTCGATCGCCGCCACCTCAGCCCGGGCGGGCGCCTCGCACTACGCCGCCTCGAAGGCGGCCGTCAACATGCTCACCCAGGTGATGTCCATCGAGCTGGGCCCCTATGGGATCAGGGTCAACGCCGTGGCCCCGGGCCTGATCATCGATCGCGTCGTCAGGCGCCGCGAGCCCGGCCTGATGGAGTACGTGAACCTCTCGCTGGAGGCGACCCCGCTCGGACGGACGGGGAGCCCGGATGACGTCGCCGAGGCGATCGTCTTCCTCGCCAGCGATCGCTCCCCCTGGACCACGGGCGCGATCCTCGAGATCACCGGCGGGGCCCACTGCGGGCGCACGCAGATGCCGTTCAGCGGAGGGCTTCGATGATCGCCGGCAACGTCACCGTGGTCGGAGCGGGAGCGATCGGGGGCTTCGTCGCCGCCAGGCTGGCGAGCGCGGGCATCGAGGTGACGGTCTGCGATCGAAACCGCGAGCACGTCGAGGCCATCCGCCGTTCAGGGCTCGCCATAACCGGCGCGGTCCGAATGCACCAGCCCCTGGACGCCGTGCTGCCGGAGGAGCTCGAGGCAGATCTCGGGACGGTCCTGCTCGCCGTGAAGACCGTTGCCACGGCACCCGCGCTGGCTACGATCGGGCCGAGGCTGCGGCCGGACGGATGCGTGGTCTCGCTCCAGAACGGCCTGCAGGTGTACGAGATCGCCCGCGCGCTCGGGGCTGGCAGGACGGTTGGCGGCTTCCTGACCTTCGGCGGACATTACGTCCGGCCCGGTGAGGTCGCCTACGGCGGCTCGGGGTCGTTTCGCATCGGCGAGCTGGATGGCCGGCTGACGTCTCGGGTCCAAGACCTCGTCGCGTTGCTCTCGACCGCCCACCCCGCCGAGCAGACGGCGAACCTCCTCGGGTTCCTGTGGGCGAAGACGGCGATCCTCGCGTTCTACTTCGCCAGCGCCTTGGCCGACCTCGAAGTCCAGGACCTGATCGGGAGCCGCCGGCACCGGCGGGCCCTGGCGGGGGTCGTCGGTGAGGTGGCACAGGTGGCGAGGGCAGAGGGCATCCAGCTGGAGGTGGTCGACGGGTTCGACCCCGAGGCGTTCGCCGCCGGTGATGAGGCGCGCATCGAAGCCAGCTGGGAGGCGCAGCTCCGCTACTGGGACGGCCACACGAGCCGTCGAACCGGGATCTGGCGAGACCTCGCCCTCCACCACCGTGAGACGGAGGTAGGAGGGATCCTGGTCCCGGTCGTCGAGCGTGCGCGCGAGCGCGGGGTCGCCGTCCCGCTGCTGCAGCGGACGGTGGAGATGGTCCGGGCGGCCGAGCGAGGGGAGCGGGGCCTGGGCCCCGCGAACCTGGAGGAGCTGGCGGCCGCGACTCGCTAGACGAGCTTATATACCGACTTGCATACCGATTGGAACGCAAGGTATGATGGGCTCCCCCCACGTTGGATAGTTCGAGGGTTCGAGGGAGGGTCAATGGTGGTGGAGCGCGACCGCCAACCGGAGGAGTCCTTGGGTTCCTGGATGCGTCGGCGCGACCGACGCGAGTTCCTGAAGGAGGCGGGGCTTGCGGGCCTGGCTCTGCTGTCAGCCGACATCCTCGCCGCCTGCGGCGGAGGTAGCCCGAGCCCCAGCAGCAGCCCATCGGGGGCGAGCAAGGCGCCCGTCCACCTGACCGAGTTCACCTGGGTCGGATCAGGGCAGGACGTTCAGCCACCCAAGTTCAGGGCGGAGTACGTCGCCAAGCACCCGAACGTGAGCATCGACTTCCTCCCTGGGACCAATGCCGAAACCTATCCCCGGATCGTCCAGTCGCTGCAGGTGACACCGAACAACCCTCTGGTGAACTTCGGCTACTTCAACATCGATGCGATCACCAAGGGCACGAAGGCCAACATCTGGGAGCCGTTGGATCCGAACGTCGTCACCAACTTGAGCAAGGTGTATCCCGCCTATCGGCGGCCGCAGAACAAGGGGGTCATCTTCTCGATCTCGGCGATCGGGCTCATGTACAACACGAAGCTGGTCAACCCGCCCCCGACCTCATGGAAGGATCTCTGGGATCCGCGCTTCAAGGGCAAGGTGGCCTTTTGGGATGCTCCCAACTGGTCCTTCAACGGTCTCGTCGTCACCGCCAGGCTGTACGGCGGTGGCGAGGACAACATCGAGCCGGGGATGAGGATCTACGAGCAAGCGGCGAAGAGCGGTCAGATCCAGTCGCTCTACAACTCCAACGATGCCGGCAAGCAGCTGCTGGTGAGTGGGGCCGCGGTGATCACTCCTTTCTTCTTCGGGATCATGGAGCCGTGGGTGGTGGAGGAAGGCGCCCCCCTGGGGTACGTCGTCCCCAAGGAGGGGCAGATCGCGTTCCCGCTCGGCTTGGAGGTCGTGAAGGGGAGCTCGAAGGACCAGATCCGGGCAGCCGAGGAGATCATCAACATGATACTGGCGCCCGACGCCGTGGCCGAGTGGTGTAACCTCACCTACAGCCTGCCCTGTGTCGCCGGGGCCAAGGTGGACCCGAAGCTTGGCACCCTGCCCGCTTACCACGAGAACAACGTCGTCAAGGCGATCCAGCTCGATTGGCAGAAGATCGCCGACAACAACAATGCATGGCTGGAAGAGTGGAACAGCCGTGTGAAGGCGAACCTCAAGTAGCGAGGATCCGCCACGCCGCATGCGATGACCCAGGAACCAGAGGTCGGCGAGCTCGAGGTCGTTCTCGAGCACGTCTCGAAGCTGTTCGGCCCCACGACGGCGGTCGACGATGTCTCCCTCTCGATCTGTCGCGGCGAGTTCTTCAGCCTGCTCGGGCCGAGCGGCTGTGGCAAGACCACGACGTTGCGGATGATCTCGGGCTTTGAGCGCCCCACGCGGGGGACGATCAGGATTCGGGGACGGGTCGTCAACGAGGTGCCGCCCCATCGTCGGGACACCAATCTCGTCTTCCAGCAACTGGCGCTCTTTCCCCACCTCGACGTGTTCGAGAACGTAGCCTTCGGGCCCAGGATCAAGCGCGTCAACCGCTCCGAGATCAGGAGACGGGTGGCTGAGGTGCTCGAGCTCGTCGGTCTCTCGGGCTTCGAGCGGCGCCGTATCTCACAGCTGTCGGGTGGTCAGCAGCAGCGGGTCGCCATCGCTCGGGCGCTGGTCAACGAGCCGACCGTGCTGTTGCTGGACGAGCCGCTGGGGGCCCTCGACCTCAAGCTCAGGGTCCAGATGCAGCAGGAGCTCAAGGCGATCCAGCACCGGGTGGGAACGACCTTCATCTACGTCACGCACGACCAGGGAGAGGCGTTGACGATGTCCGATCGGATGGCGGTGATGAACCAGGGGAGGATCGAGCAGGTCGGCACCGGAGCGGACCTCTACCTGAGACCGAGGACGACGTTCGTCGCGAGCTTCATCGGCGAGACGAACCTCCTCACCGGTACGGCGGAGGGCCTCGACGGCGACCTCCTGGTGGTCCGGATCGGTGACCAGAGGGTCAGGGTTAGGGCTCACCAGCCGGTCAAGGCCGGCGAGGCGGTCACGATCTCGGCGCGTCCCGAGCGGCTGCGC
>DASRBU010000559.1:0-10246 GCA_035653475.1 Candidatus Dormiibacterota bacterium
CGTCGATCTCGGCGGCTACCACGTCCGGGATATCGAGTTCGTGGCCGCGTTCGACGTGGACGCCGAGAAGGTGGGCAAGGACCTCTCGGAGGCGATCTGGGCCGGGCAGAACAACACCGTCAAGTTCTGCGAGGTTCCCCATCTGGGCGTACGCGTCGAGCGGGGCATGACCCACGATGGCATCGGCAAGTACCTGAGCGAGGTCATCCACAAGGCCCCCGGCGAGACGGCCGACGTGGCCGGCATCCTGCGGGAGGCCGGGGCCGACGTGGTGGTGAACTACCTGCCGGTTGGCTCCGAGGAGGCCACGAAGTGGTACGTGGAGCAGGCCCTCAACGCCGGCTGCGCCTTCGTCAACTGCATGCCGGTGTTCATCGCCAGGGAGCACTACTGGCAGGGTCGCTTCGAGAGCCGTGGGCTGCCGGTCATCGGGGACGACATCAAGTCCCAGGTCGGCGCCACCATCGTGCACCGCACGCTGGCCCGTCTCTTCCGGGAGCGCGGGGTGCGGCTGGAGCGGACCTACCAGCTCAACTTCGGCGGCAACACCGACTTCCTGAACATGCTCGAGCGGGAGCGCCTGGTCTCGAAGAAGATCTCGAAGACCCGGTCGGTGACCTCGCAGCTGGACTACGAGATCGGTGACGACAACGTCCACATCGGCCCCTCGGACTACGTGCCCTGGCTCCGCGACCGGAAGTGGGCCTCGATCCGGCTGGAGGGGCGCGGCTTCGGGGACCTGCCCCTGAACCTGGAGCTGAAGCTCGAGGTGCACGATTCGCCCAACTCGGCCGGGGTCGTGATCGACGCCGTGCGCTGCGCCAAGCTGGCCCTGGACCACGGACTGTCCGGGGCCCTGGAAGGGCCGAGCGCGTACTTCATGAAGTCCCCTCCCCATCAGTACACGGACGCCGACGCCCGTCGGTTGACCGAGGAGTTCATCGCCAGGTACGCCCGGCGGCGGGCGGAGGCGCCGGCCACGGAGGCTCGGTAGGCGGTCTCGCTTCGCCCCCTGTCGCTCTGCTACGCCGGGGCGGCCCGCCTGGCGCGGGCGGCCCCGGCGGGCGTACGCTACCCGCTCGCCGGCCTCGGGGGACGGGCCTGGTACGCGCTCAGCGTTCCCCAGCGGCGCCACGCCCTGCGCAACTACGCGGCCGTGCTCGACCTGCCCGAGTCGGACCCCAGGGTGGTGCGGACCGCCCGACGTGCGTTCGAGGGCTACGGGGAGATGCTGGCCGACTTCGTGCTCCTGGGCCGGCTGAGCCGGGAGGAACTGGTCTCCCGGGTCACCCACGACGGGCACGAGGCCATCGTCGCGGGCCTCCGGGCGGGCCGGGGCTGCATCATGGCCCTGCCCCACATGGGCTCCTGGGACATGGCGGGATCCTACGCCGCCGCCGTCGGCTACCCCATCGTGGCCGTGGCGGAGCGCTTCCCCGGTTCTCTGGACGCGGCCGTGGTGGAGGCGCGTACCCGTTTCGGCCTCCAGGTCATCCCTCTGGGCCGGACCGCGGTTCGGGAGGTGCTGCGCGCCCTGGGCGAGAACAAGCTGGTGGCGATGGTCTGCGACCTGCCTCCCCCGGGCGGGGGCGGCGTCCCGGTTCGTTTCTTCGGCCGCCGGGCCCTGGTGCCCTCCGGGCCCGCGGCCTTCGCCGTGCGGACGGGGAGCCCGATCGTGGCGGCGGGCATCTACCGGATCGCCCCCGGCCGCTACCATGTCTCGGTCGGGGAGCCGATTCCGGTACCGGAGCCTGGTGGGAAGGAGGCGGTGGCGCCGCTGATGCAGCGGGTGGTGGAGCGCTTCGAGGCCTACATCCGCCGCTGCCCCGAGCAGTGGTACGCCTTCAAGGCGGTGCTGACGGAGCCCCTGCCGTGATCCAATACCGGGCCTTCCTGGCCATGCAGTGGCTGGCCCAGCGACTGCCCCGCCGCTGGGCGTACGCCCTGGCCGTGGTGGCGGCCCGGATCGCCTTCGTGTCCGCACGCAGGGCCCGGGGCGCCCTGATGGAGAACCTGCGCATCGCCCTGCCCGAGCTCGACGAGCGGGAGGTGCGGCGGATCGCGCGGCAGAACTTCCGCAACCACTCCAAGGCCTACGCCGACCTGATGCGCCTTCCGGTCGCGCGCGTCGAGGAGCTGCGGCCGCTGCTCAGGGTGGAGGGGGTGGAGTACCTGGACCAGGCCCTGGCCCGGCGCCGCGGGGTGCTGGTGGTGTCGGCGCACATGGGCTCCTGGGAGGTGGCCGCCGCCATCTGGTCGGCCACGGTGGCGCCGGTCTCCCTGTTCGCCGAGGAGCTGGAGCCGCGGGAGCTGTACGAGTGGTACCGGCGCACGCGCGCCCGCCTGGGCATCAGCGTCCTCCCCCTCACCAGGGCCGGCCTCAAGCAGGTGCTCCAGGCGCTGGAGCAAGGGGAGATGGTGGTGACCGCGGTCGACCGCGACATCCTGGGGACGGGCATCCTGGTCGACTTCTTCGGCCGGCAGGCCCGCATCCCCGACGGCCCGGCGGCGATCGCCCTGCGTCGGGGGACGCCGCTCCTGCCGGTGACCGTGTACCGGCTGCCGGACGACACCTTCCAGGCCGTCGGCTACCCGCCCATCTTCGCCGAGTCCACCGGTCATCGAGCGGAGGACGTGCGCCGGGTCACCTGCCAGATGGTCCGGCGCCTCGAGGAGATGATCAGGGAGCATCCCGATCAGTGGCACATGCCCCACCGGATCTGGGGCCAGGCGCCGGTGGCGGTCGGGGGCCCCAGGAGCGCCCCGGACGGTTCAGACTGAGCAGATGAAGGTCGGACTGGTCTCGCCCTACGACTACACCCACGCCGGGGGCGTGACGGAGCACATCCGCCACCTCGGGCACTGGCTGCGGCAGCTGGGCCACGAAGTCCGGACCTTCGCCCCCTCCAGCCGTCGCGAGGCCGAGGTCGAGATCCCGGACTTCTACCGGATCGGTCGGGTGTTCCCGCTCCGGGTCAACGACTCGGTGGCGCGGGTCACGCTCAGCTTCCACCTCGCCCGCCGGGTCCGGGAGATCCTGGAGCGAGAACGGTTCGACGTCCTCCACTTCCACGAGCCGCTGATGCCCGCTCTCCCGCTGACGTTGCTGCCCTGGCGGCACGCCCCGCACGTGGGCACCTTCCACGCCTTCGCCACCTCGAACATCGGCTACTACTACGGGCGCTCGATCCTCCGCGGGTACATCCGGCACCTCCAGGCCACCATCGCGGTCAGCGAGCCGGCCCGGGATTTCGTGCGCCACTACTTCCCCGAGCTGAACCCGCACGTGATCCCCAACGGCGTCGACACCGAGCGCTTCCGGCCCGGCCTGACGCCCATCCACCACCTGCGGGACGATTGCGTGAACGTGCTCTTCGTCGGACGGCTGGAGAAACGGAAGGGGCTCCGTGACCTGCTCCAGGCCTACCGCTACCTGAGGGCCAGGGTGCCCCGCAGCCGCCTCATCATCGCCGGGGACGGCCCGCTTCGGGGCATGGTCGAATCGTTCATCTCCAAGCACCGGCTGGAGAACGTAGTTCTGCCCGGATACGTGCCCGACCAGGTGCTGCCGCGCTTCTACAACAGCGCCGACATCTTCTGTGCCCCGGCCACCGGACGTGAGAGCTTCGGCATCGTCCTCCTGGAGGCGATGGCGTCGGGGCTACCGGTGGTGGCCACCGAGATCCCGGGGTACATGTCCGTGGTGGAGCCCGGCGTGGACAGCCTCACCGTGCGGCCCAAGAGCCCGATCGCGCTGGGAGAGGCGCTGACCGTGCTGGCCCGTGACCCCCTGCTCCGGCAGCGGCTGGCGGCGCACGGGCAGGCCAAGGCGCAGCGCTACGCCTGGCGGGTGATCGCCTCCCAGGTCCTCGAGGTCTACCAGGAGGCACGACGGATCTGGCGGGAAGAGCGCCTGGCGAACGGAGCGTCCAAGGATAGCAAGGAGGTGCGGCGTGTTCACGGCCCGCTTTCAGGCGTGGGTTAGGCGCTACGCGCAGCGGCTCGCGCTCGTCATCGGGCGCCTGCCGGTGACACCCAACCAGGTGACCGTCGCCGGCACCGCGCTCGCCTTCGCCGCCGCCGTCCTGGCCGGCCTGGGCGCGCTGCTCGCGGCCGGGATCGTCCTGGCCGTCGGCGGCACCTTCGACATCCTGGACGGGGCCCTGGCCCGGGCGACCAAGCGTAGCTACCCCTACGGGGCCTTCCTCGACTCCACCTTCGACCGCTACTCCGAGGGCGCCGTGTACGTGGGGATCGGGGCCTACTTCCTCGGCCGGCCGGGGCCGACCATGCGCTGGTGGGTGCTGGCCTGCCTGCTCGCCCTGGGCGGATCGTTCCTCGTCTCCTACGTGCGGGCCCGCGCCCAATCGCTCGGCTTCAAGTGCGACTCCGGGCTCTTCGCCCGGCCGGAGCGGGTGGTGGTGACCGTGATCGGTCTGGTGGTCGGCAACCCCTCCCTGCTCGGGATCGTGATCGCGCTGCTGGCCATCCTCACCAACCTGACGGCGGTGCAACGCATCCTGGAGGTATGGGCGCAGGCGCGGGCGCAGCGCCGGTCCCGCGGCGAGACGGCGGCCAAGGCGCCGGCGGGGGGTGAGGCCAGCCGTCCCTGACCCGGGCGGCCTCGCGCGGCCGCCGCTGCGGGGCAGGGGCGGGCGTCCGTAGACTCGTGCTCGGTGAGGGTGCGGCTGGCCGCGGTGGCCGCGCTGGCGCTCGGGGTCGCCCTGGTCGTCGGTCTCGTCCTGCACGGCCGGGGCGAGGGGGGCGGCACGGGCACGCTGGTGGTGTCGGTGAGCGCCCCTGCCCCCGACCGGTTGTCGGGGGCGAGGCTGGAGGTCCGCTCCGGACAGGGGTGGCGACCGCTGGGGACGGTCTCGGGTACGGTGCCGGCCTCGCCCCGATTCCTCACCGTGTACCAGGGCCCGGCGCCGGCGGGCGCCTACGACGCCGTGCGCCTGGGCCAGGACGTCCAGCCGGCCGACTTCCGGGTCGTGGCCGGGCAGGTGGAGCCGCTGCTCCTGGCCGTCTCCCAGGGCCGCCTCGTGACCGCCGGCGTCTACGCCGGGAACCAGGCCTTCAGCCTGGGCCTGAACGAGCTCTCGGGCCAGTTCCCCTCCCTCGGCGCCTTCCGACTGGTCGACCAGGATGGCCGCCCCTTCGACAACGCCCGCATCGCCGGCCACGAGCTGGTCCTGGCGCCCTTCCTGACCGCCTGCCGGGAGGCCTGCCCCATCTACGCCGGCCTCTTCCTCGACCTGCGCCGGCAGCTGCCGCGCTCGACGATCCTGGCCGAGGTCACGGTGGATCCCTGGGACGACACGCCCGCGGCGCTCCGGGCGTACGCCCGTCAGGTGGGGGCGAGCTGGACCCTGGCCACCGGTGACCCGACCGCGCTGGCCGACTTCTGGGGCCGCCTGGGCGTCCGGTTGACGAGGACGGACATGAGCGAGGGGCTGCTGCTGGTGGTCGACGGCCACGGCTTCGTCCGGGCCCGCGAGGTGGGCACGCCACGGCTCGCCTCGCCGCTGCCCGCACCCCTGACCGACCGGCTCGACGCGGAGGGACGTCGGCAGCTGGCCTCGGGCGGTGACGGCTGGGGGGTGCCCCAGGTGGTGGACGCGGTCCAGGCCGTCTCCCGGACCACCGCGGCCCCGGGCCCCTCCGGAGGCGAGGCGCCGGCCTTCAGCCTCCCCGCGCGCGGGGGAGGCACCCTGGGCCCGCAGGACTTCCGCGGCCACCCCCTGGTGATCAACTTCTGGGCCTCCTGGTGTACCCCCTGCCGGCAGGAGCTTCCCCTCCTCCAGCGCGCCTCCGAGCGGTATCCGGAGGTGCGCTTCCTCCTGGTGGACGAGCGGGACAGCCCCGGCGCGGCCACCAGCTTCCTGAACGGCCTGGGGGTGCGGCTACCGGTGGCCTACGACGACGGACGGGCGGCGGACGCCTACGCCGTCGTCGGCCTGCCCACCACGGTCTTCGTCTGGCCCGACGGTAGCGTCGAGGGACGCTCCGCGGGGCAGCTCAGCCCCGACTCCCTCCAGGCCCACCTGGCCGACCTGACCGCGCTCCAGAGTGGCACCGGGGCCACCTCCGGCCGGTGAGCGTTGGGCGGCAGGGCGCTCGGCGCCCTGCCGCCCCGGCCCTGCCGCCCCGGCTCACCCGGCGGTGGCCGGCTCTTTGGCCCGCACGACCTCGGTGTCGATCTCCAGCCGAACCTGGTCGGCGACCACGGCGCCGCCTCCCTCCAGGAGGGCGTTCCACTTGAGCCCGAACTCGCTCCGGCTGATCCGGCCCTGGAGGGTGATGCCCGCCCGCTCGTTGCCCCAGGGGTCGGTGACCGGGCCTTCCACCTCGGCCGTCAGCTCGACCGGCCGGGTGACCTCGCGGATGGTCAGCTCGCCCTGCACGCGATACCGCCCCTCCTCCAGCGGCTCCACCCGCGTGCTCCGGAAGCGGAGCTGAGGGTGGTGCTCCACGTCCAGGAAGTCGGCGCTGCGGAGGTGGTTGTCGCGATCGGCGACGCCGGTGTCGATGCTGGCGGCGTCGATGGTCACGTCCGCGCGCGCGGTGGTGGGGTCATCGTCCTCCACCTCGATCGTGCCCGAGTACGATCGGAACTGGCCCCGCACGGTCGCCACCATCATGTGCCGCGCGGCGAAGCCGATTCGGGTATGGGTCGGATCGAACTGGAAGGTCTTCTTCATCGAGGCATCGTCCTCCGCCATATCGTTGTCATCGCAATTATTGCATAAGCAATCAATCGCTCCGACCGCGGTGGGAGGGGAGCGCTGAGCGACGTCCTGCTCGCCCTCCGCCACCGGGGCCTGGTCACGCTGATGCTGGGCCACTTCACCGTGGACAGCTACATCGGCCTGATCCCGGTCCTCTACCCGCTCCTCATCCACCGCTTCCACACCGACCTGGCCACGGTGGGGCTGGTCAGCCTGGCCTACGGCGGCACCGCCTCGCTCTCCCAGCCGCTCTTCGGCGTGCTCGCGGACCGGTTCGGCACGCGTCTCACCGGTCTGGCGCTGGTGTGGACCGCCGGCACCTTCGCCGTGGTCGGGTTCGTGCCCAGCTTCTGGCTGCTGGTGGTGGTGGCGGCGGTCTCGGGGTTGGGCTCGGGTGCCTTCCATCCCTTCGGCGCCCTGACCGTACGGGGCCTGTTGCCCCGCCGAGGGGCCAACACCGCCATGTCGGTCTACGTCACCGGGGGCACGATCGGGGTCGCCACCGGGCCCCTGGCGGGCGTCCTGGTCCTGGGGGCGTTCGGCACGCACGGGACCGCGGCCATGGCCCCCCTGGGGCTGGCCATCGCCGCCTACCTGCTGCTCGCCATGCGCACGGAGGGCGGCTTCTCCCCCGTCCCGGGCGGCGCCCCGGCGCCCTTGGGGTCGATCCCGCTCGTCCCCCTGGCGGCGACGGTGGCGACCATGGCTTCCCGCAACTGGACCGTGATGACCCTCCAGGCCTTCACCCCGACCTGGTACCACCTGCTGGGCTACCCTCCCTGGTTCTACGGGCCGCTCGCCACCACGCTGGTGCTCGCCAGCGCCCTGGGCACGGTCGGCTGCGGCGCGCTTGCCGACCGTCACGGCCGCAAGGCGGTGATCCTGGCCTCGCTCGCGCTCAGCGTGCCCGCGGTCTGGCTGTTCGTCGCCGCCCCCGGCCCCCAGGGCTTCCTCTGGGCGGTGCTGGTGGGTGGGCTGGCCGCGTCCACCGCTCCTCTCACCCTGATGATCGCCCAGGAGCTGATGCGCGGCCGGGCCGGGCTGGCGACCGGCCTCATCCTCGGCCCGGCCTTCGTGACCGGGGCCATCGGGGTGCCGGTCACGGGCGCGCTGGCCGACCACTTCGGCCTGCGGGCGGCCCTGATGCTGCAGGTGGCGGTGGTAGCGGCGACCATCCCCATCGCCCTGCGCTTGCCCGGCGAGCGCTTCCTGCGCGGGCTCCGGCCGGCGTCCGAGCTGGACCCGCCCCGAGCATGATGGGAGGACCATGTCGAGCAAGGTGATCCTGGACTGCGACCCGGGGCATGACGACGCCGTCGCCATCCTGCTGGCCTACGGCAACCCGGAGATCGAGCTGCTCGCCATCACCACGGTCGCCGGCAACCAGACCCTGGATCGGACCACCCTCAACGCCCGCCGGGTCTGCACCGTGGCCGGCATCCGGGACGTCCCCATCGCCGCCGGCTGTGACCGGCCCCTGCTGCGCGAGCTGATCACGGCCGCCCACGTCCACGGCGAGTCCGGCCTGGAGGGGCCGGCCTGGCCCGAGCCCGACGTCCCGCTGGCCGGCGTGCACGCGGTGGATCTGATCGTCGACCTGCTGCTGGCCTCCGACGGGGAGGTGACGCTGATCCCGACCGGTCCCCTGACCAACATCGCCCTGGCCGTGCGGCGCGAGCCCCGCATCGTCTCCCGGGTGCGGGAGGTGGTCCTGATGGGGGGCTCGGCCACGCGCGGCAACCAGACCCCGGCCGCCGAGTTCAACCTGCTGGTCGACCCGGAGGCGGCGGCGATCGTCTTCGAGGCGGGTTGGCCGCTGACCATGGTGGGCTTGGACCTGACCCGTCAGGCGCGGGTGACGCCGGGGGTCATGGAGCGCCTCCTCCGGCTGGGGAGCCCGCTCTCGCGGGTGGTGGTGCAGATGCTCGAGGCCTACCGCGACCGCCACCGGCAGCTGGCGCCCGACCCCGTCCCCATCCTCTGGCCGGCGGGGGTGGAGCGGGATCCGCCCCTGCACGATCCTTGCGCCGTGGCCCGGGTGATCGAGCCGGCCTGCGTCGAGTGCGTGGAGGCGTTCGTGGCGGTGGAGACCCGGGGGCAGTGGACCTCGGGCATGACCGTGACCGACTTCCGGCCCTCGCCCGGGCGCCCCCCCAACGCCAGGGTGGCGCTTCGGCTCGACGTCGACCGCTTCTGGGACCTGGTGGTGGGCGCCGTCGAGCAGCTCGGGCTGGACGCCGCCCGGAGCCGGGGGCCCGCCGCCTGAGCCCCCCGGGACCCGGCCCGGGTGGCGGCCCCAGCCGGGGACGGCCCCGAGGACGGGCTGCACCGTCGCCGCCCCGGCCTCGTATCCAGGGACGGAGATGGTGCAGCTCTGGCGGTGGTTCCCCGGCCGACACCGAGGCGGGGCGGCGGCGGCGGTCTGCCTTGCCCTGACGGCCTGCACGGCCGAGTACCAGGGCACGGTCACCGTGCCCGTCAGCCCCTCGCCGGGCGCGTCGCCCCTGGCCCTGGCCTCGGCCTCCCCGGTCGCGCCCACGCCCCGGCCGTCGTCGCCCTGGACGCCGCTCCAGTGCCGCTGGGCGGTGGTCGTGCTCGAGAAGGAGGGCGAGGGGGAGCCGGCCGGCGACGACCCGGCCTCCGACCCCCGGCGCTGGCGGCAGTTGGAGAAGCTGGTCCGGGTCACGGTCTGCCGCGACGGCCCCGGCCCACAGGAGGACCCGGCAACCCCTCCGCCCGGGAGCTACGACGGCGCCTCGGGAACGCTCACCTCCGAGGGCTGCGCCTGGGCCACGACGCTGCTCGAGGAGGCGAGGCGGCTTCACGAGCAGGCCATCGGCCAGCCGCCCACGGAGCCGGACGAGACCCAGGCCGAGCACGATCGCCGGGCCCGCCAGGCGGCCGAGGACGACGATCGGCTGATCGACCTCCTCCGCGAGTCCTGCTCGGGCTGACGGACGCCGCCCCGCGCCCGCCGGCCATTTGGCTAACGTGATGCTGGGATGGCGGACGAGGGGAGCGCGGGTCGGGGCACCGCAACCGCGGAGGAGCGGCGCCCCGACCCCGACGCCTGGGTAGCCCGGTCGCTCTACAACCAGGGCATCGTCCTGGGGCGGCTGGGACGGGACGAGGAGGAGATCCGCGCCTACGACCAAGTGGTGCGCCGGTTCGCGACCTCGTCCGACCCCGAGGTGCTGGAGACGGTGGCCATGGCCCTCTGCAACAAGGGCGTAGCCCTGGAGCGGTTGGGCCGCCACGAGGCGGCGGTCCGCGCCTACGACGAGCTGCTCCGACGCTTCGCGGGGATCACCGAGATCCCCCTCCTGCGCTGGGTGGCGGCCGGGCTCTACGGCAAGGGCCATGCCCTGGGGCGCCAAGGCCGTCACGAGGAGGAGATCGCCGTCTATCGGGAGCTGGCGGGCTGGGAGGCGAACGGCGAGCCGGCCATCGAGGACTGCCGCTGCCGGGCGCACTACGCCTGGGCGGTACGGCTGGGCGGTCTCGGCCGGCTGCCGGAG
>DASRBU010000560.1:0-6581 GCA_035653475.1 Candidatus Dormiibacterota bacterium
CGCATCGGCGGCAGGCCCTCCGGCCAGTCGTGCAGGCGCAGGCGCACCGGCGCCGGGTGGTGCTCCGGGACCAGGCCGTACATCTCGGCGATCTCGCGCTCGAACCAGCTGGCCGCGTGCACGCGCGGGGTGAGGGAGAGGAAGCGGTCGCCGGTGAGCAGCGTGGAGAGCAACAGCCAGTCGGGGTCGCCGGGGGCGGAGAAGACCGCGGTCAGCACCACCCCCTCCGGGTTCACGCCCGCGAACAGGTCGGAGAGGTAGGCGTCCAGGGCGATCCGGGCGGCCAGGTCGGTGAACGACGCCCCCGGGCAGACGGTCCGCAGCTCTCCGGGCGGACCGGCCTCCAGGGCGAGGCCCAGGGCCGGGACGAGCTCGGCCAGGCGGGTCATGGCGTGAGCGTCCTCGCCGCCCCGCTCAGCAACGCCTGCAGCGGCGACGGCACCCAGAAGCCGAGCCCCACCACCACCGTCAGCGAGAGGTAGGCGGGGAGTAGGGCCATGGGGTTGACCGTGGCCCGATGCCCGCCGGCGCCGCCGGGCGCCGCGCCGAAGGCCATGCGGTTGAAGGGCCAGACCAGGGCGAGGAAGCCGACCACGAGCAATGCCGCCACGATCAGGGCCGGCGCCAGCTGGTGGGCGGCGGCGGCGCCGGAGACGATGGCGAACTCGGACACGAAGACGTTGAAGGGGGGCGCCCCGGCCAGAGCGAGCACGCCCGGGACGAGCAGGATCGCCGTTGCCGGCATGTCGCGCACCAGCCCGGTCACCGACCCGATGGCGCGGGTGCGGAAACGCAGCAGCAGGTTGCCGGTGGCGAAGAACATGAGCGACTTGCCGAAGGCGTGGTTGACCATCTGCAACATGGCCCCGAACACGGCCAGGGGCACGCCGGTACCCACCCCCACCGCCACCAGGCCCATCTGCTCGATGGAGGAGTAGGCCAGCAGGCGCTTGAAGTCCTGCTGCGAGACCAGGAACACGACCGCCACCAGCATGGAGAGGACGCCGAAGGCGAGCAGGGCCAGCCGCAGCCGCTCGGCGCCGGCGGCAGGCGCGGTCAAGGCGAAGGCCCGCAGGATGCCCAGCATGGCGCAGTTGAGCTCGACCCCCGAGAGCAGGGCGCAGATCGGAGAGGGGGCCTGGCTGTGCGCGTCCGGGAGCCAGGTGTGCATGGGCGCCAGCCCGGCCTTGGCGCCGAAGCCGACCAGCACCAGCAGGAAGGCCGTGACCGCTGCCGCGGCGGGCAGCCGGGGGGCGACGGCCGAGAGCGCGGAGAACGAGAAGTCGTACGAGATCCCCAGCACGTGGACGCCCGCCTGGTACAGGACCAGGTAGCCGACGAGCGCCACCATGCTCCCGGCCGTGGTCAGCACGATGTACTTCCAGGCCGCCTCCAGCGGCTCCCGGGAGCCGTAGAAGTCGACCAGCGGCGCCGAGGCGATGGTGGTGCCCGCGATCGCGGTCCAGAGCAGGCCGAGGTTCCCGGCCAGGGCCGACAGCAGCATGGTGAAGAGGAAGAGGTGGAGCAGGGCGAAGTAGCGCCGCAGCTCCTCCCCTCTGACCGCCCGCTCGGTCAGCTCGTGGTGCAGGTAGCCGATCGAGTAGACCGACGAGGTGAGGCCGACCGTGGCCACGATCAGCAGGACCACGCCGCCGAGGTGGTCCAGCGCCAGCCAGTGGCCGAAGGCGTGCGGCTCGGCGCCGCCGACGACCTGGGCGAGCAAGGTGAGGGCCAGGGCCAGGACGACGACCTGGGCCACCGCCGCCACCGCGTAGAGCACGACCGGCGGGCGCGCCAGCCAGCTGACCGCCGCCGCGACCAGGGGGACGGCGAGCAGGAGCAGGATCAGGGTCTGGCTCATCCGCGCAGCCTCGTCAGCTCGGAGGTGTCGGTGCTGCCCACGGTCGCGTGCATGCGCGCGACCAGGAAGCCCATGACCACGGCTCCGACCAGCACGTCCAGGAACAACGCGAAGTCGACCAGCATCGGGAGCCCGGCACCGAGCACGAGCCCGAGCAGCAGGAGGCCGTTCTCCGCCACCAGCAGGCCGGTGAGCTGCATGGCGGCGTCGCGCCGTGCCACGGCGATGAAGAACCCGAGCAACACCACCGCGATGGCCACGCCCAGGACCGGCTCGCCCAGCAGGTCCCGGACCAGGGGCAGCTGGCGCGCGGCCACGAAGCCGGCCACGCTGAGACCCGCGCCCAGCAGCAGGGCGCTGGGAACGCCCACGTAGTACCGGGTCTCCCTCCGGTCGTAGACCGTCTCCCGGACCTGGCGGCGCAGCACCTCCGGGATCAGGAGGGCCTTGACGACGACCGTGGAGAGCGCCATGGCCAGCAGGTGCCACCGGCCCGACTGGAGGAACGTGGCCAGGCAGAGGGCGGCCAGCGTCCACGATTGGAACGAGTAGCCGTTGACCGCGGCCCGAATGCGGCGGGCGATCAACGGCCAGAAGGTGGCCAGCAGCACCACCCCGGCCAGGGCGTACTCGATCAGGTCCACTCCTTCCTCCTCACTGGCCCAGGCTGAACACCACCAGGGCGAGGACCGAGAGCACGAAGCTCGCGCCCAGGAACTCGGGTACCCGGAGGATGCGGATCTTGGCCAGCGCCGACTCCATGCCCACGATCAGCAGCGCCGCCCCGAGCATCTTGCCGGCCAGGGTGGCGATGGCGATCGCCAGCGGCAGCGGGGCGACGCTGGTGGCCAGGCCCGGCGGCAGCACCAGCACGTTGAGCCAGACCACCAGGACCACGAACAGCTTCATCCAGCTCCCCCACTCCAGCAGCGCCTGGTCGGGGCCGGAATACTCGAACAGGCGGGAGCCCTCGATCATCGACAGCTCCTGCAGGGTGGCCGGATTGTCCACCGGGATCCGCCCGGCCTCGGCCAGGACGACCATGAAGAACGCCGCCGCCACCAGGGCGTGGCTGGGGACCACGATCGGGGTGGCGACGAAGAGCGCCCGGTCGACCACGAACGGCACCGTGGCCGAGGAGACGAAGGCGACCGCGAAGAAGACCACGATGAAGGTGGGCTCAGCCAGCGCCGAGACCAGCCGGGAGCGACTGGCGCCCAGCCCGCCGTAGGGGCTGCCGCTGTCCATGGCGGCCAGGTTGACCAGGAACCCGCCGATGCCGAGGACGAAGCCGCTGCCCACCATGTCGGCCATGAACGCCCAGGTGACCGGGACCGCGGTCAGGACCGGGATGAGCACGGCGAAGGCTACCGGCGCGGCGAAGGCCACGTAGGGCGCGGCTCGGAAGATCAGCGAGGCGTCGGGGGTGACCGTCCGCTGCTTCCGGAAGAGCTTGAGCAGGTCGTGGTAGGGCTGCAGGGGCGATGGCCCGCGGCGTGACTGGACCTTTGCCTTCAGGTGGTCGATGACGCCCTTCAGCAACGGCGCCATGAGCAGAACCGTCAGCACGGCCACGGCCTGACCGACCGCCGCCGCTAGCATGCCCGCACCTCAGCGCTGGTTCCCCTCCGGGGCACCCCTAACCTCCATCACCTGGTGGTGGTCAGGGACCATCAGCTCCGAGGTCGGAGCGCTTCCGGCGCCTTCAAGGCGCCGCGGCGAGCCCCATCGCCGGTCAGCAAGGCTAGCAAAACCCGGCCCGGCGCTGCAGCCACGGCACCGTCCAGCCCCGGCCGCCGCTGGCGGAGCCCGCGGGCCGAGCGCTCAGCTCCCGGCCAGCAGGTGACGACGGAACCAGTCGACGGCCAGCTCGGCTACCCGCTCCAGGGCACCCGGCTCCTCGAAGAGGTGGGTGGCGCCGGGCACGATCTCGAGCCGGTGCTCGCAGCCCAGGCGCCGCATCGCCTCACGGTTGAGGCGCAGCACCACCGTGTCCGCGCCCCCCACGATCAGCAGGGTGGGCGTATGCACCGCCTCCAGGGCGCCGGCCAGGTCGGGACGGCCGCCGCGGGAGACGATCGCCGCCACCGTCTGGGGCCGACGGGCGGCCGCGTCCAGGGCGGCCGCGGCTCCGGTGCTGGCCCCGAAGTAGCCGACGGTGAGCCCCCGGGTGGCGGGATGCGAGCGCAGCCAGTCGGTGGCGGCCACCAGCCGTCCGGCCAGGAAGCGGATGTCGAAACGCAGGACGCCACCCCGAGCCTCGTCGACCTGCTCTTCCTTCTCGCTCAGGAGGTCGAGCAGCAGGGTGCCCAGGCCGGCGGCCCGGAGCCTACCGGCGACGTACCGGTTGCGAGGGCTGAAGCGGCTACTGCCGCTGCCATGGGCGAAGAGGACCACGGCCCCGGCCTCCGCCGGGACGACCAGGTCGCCGACCAGGGTGACGTCCCCCGCCGGTATCGAGACCGTGCCGGCGTCCCCGACCCTCTCGGTCATGACCGCGTGCCTCCTCGGCGTCGTGCCTGAGTCCAGTGTTACCCAGGCGCCACCGGCGCCGCATCGAGCCAACGGGAGCGTCGCCGACACCCCTCGGAGGGGCGTCCTCCCCCCTCCTCCCGGGTCGGCGCCGTGCCCGGCTCCCGACCCGACCGGAGGGTCGGTGTCCACGTTCTGAGGTCCCGATCGACCCGGAGGACCCAGGACCTTCGTCCCCCTACCGTCGCGTCGACGGAGTCATGCTTGGATTGGTGGCACGAGTCGGTGAAACACCGTCATGAGAGGCATGCAGAGATGAGCGAAACGCCGGGTGATGAGATTCGTCTCGCCGACCCCACTCCCCTGGGATTCGGGGCCCTGGCCGTGGGTACGTTCCTGGCCGGCACCTATCTGGCCGGTTGGGTGAGCGACTGGCAGTGGTTGGCGCTTCCCTTCCTCTACGGCGGGCTGGTGCTCGTCCTGACCGGGATGTGGGAGTTCAACAACCGCAGCACCTTCGGAGCCACGGCCTTCACGCTCTACGGTGGGATCGGCCTCAGCCTGGGCACCCTGGGGATCTTCAGCCTGTTCGGCAAGGGCTTCGCCGAGGGCGGCATGCTTATGGGCTGGTCGATGCTCAGCGTGGCCGCGCTGACGCTGTTCATGGTGGTCTGGAGCCTGCGCACCAGCATGGTCAGTCTCCTCACCTTCCTCGCCCTGGAGGTGGCGGAGATCCTCCTCGCCATCGCCTACTTCGCCCAAACCGACGTGCTGCTGACGATCGCCGGGTACGTGGCCATGGTCGGGGGCGTCCTGGCCTGGTACGCCTGCGCGGCCGGCGTCATCAACCGCATGGGCGAGCGCGTGGTCCTGGGCGTCGGTGCCCCTCTCTGGGGCGGCAAGGCCGACATCGATCGGCCGGGCAGCCCGCTGCCGCGGCTGGAGCTGCCGCTGCACCCGCGCACCCACTGAGGGATGGTCGCGGTCTGCACCGGGCCCGCCTCGAGGTGGGCACGGCGCAGACCGCGGCCCCGACCACGGCGGCCGGGCCCGGCCACCTCCGAGGGACGCGTGGCGACCGCCGGGGGCGTAATCTGGACGGCACGGTACCGATAGGACGAATCCGTGCAGGCCGCCCCGTGCCGGGGGCACGGCACCGGGCCGGGGCCGAGGCGTCTGCGGGCGGCCGGTGCGGCGTCACGAGCGGACCGGAATGGCGGCCCACTCGCGATCAGCTGGCCGCTGCCTGGGGGCGGACCGTGGAGGACGTCATCGCCCTCGGCCTCCAGGTGCTCTTCGTCGGCGTCAACCCCGGCCTCTGGTCGGGGGCGGTCGGGCACCACTTCGCGCACCCCAGCAGCCGGTTCTGGAAGGCGCTGCATCTCTCCGGCTTCACCCCCCGGCGCCTCTCCCCGTTCGAGGAGACCGAGTTGCCGATCTACGGGCTTGGCCGCACCAACCTGGTCGAGACCGCCACCGCCTTGGCCCGCGACCTGACCCCGGAACAGCTCCGGCGAGGCGCGGCCCGACTGGTGGCAAAGGTCGAGCGGCATCGCCCGGCCTGGGTCGCCGTGCTCGGTGTCGGCGCCTACCGGATCGCGTTCGGACGGCCTCGGGCCGTCATCGGTCCGCAACCGGAGGGGATCGGCCCCGCCCGCGCCTGGGTCCTGCCCGGGCCGAGCGGGAACAACGCCCACTTCCCCCTGGAGGGGGAGGTCGAGGAGTTCCGCAAGCTCCGCCGAGCGGTGACCGGCGCCTCCCTTGCCTGAGGGGGACCGCCGGCGAGCCCTGGCGACCGTGGCCGCCGTGGACGGGCCCGAACCGTGGTGGCGGCCGCCCGGGTCGGACGGCGATCGGGCCCGGCGCATACTGTGAGGGGGCAGGCTGAGGTAAAGAGAACGTCGATGGTGAGGGCCGGATCGCCGGACGGACCATGGCGGCGTGGCCAGGCCCGAGCCGCCGCCCGGTCGTGTCCGTACCGGGAGCGGCGCGAACCCGGTCGGCGTCCGGACCGGTCCCACCCCAGGTCGCGCACCGCGAGGAGTTGAGCGTCATGAGCCGACCCGACACCCCCCGGTTCGGAGCCGTCGCCGCCTCCCTGGTCGACCCGGAGGAGATCGAGAGCTGGGAGCAACTCTCCCCGCGCCGGATCGACGACGAGCAGTGGCGGCGGTTTCGGGACCACCTGGCGGAGATCCTGATCGCCCTGGGCATGGACCTCTCCACGCCCGCCACCGAGCGCACCCCC
>DASRBU010000561.1:0-3427 GCA_035653475.1 Candidatus Dormiibacterota bacterium
CCCAGCCGAGGGCGACGCCGTAGGCCCAGAGGTCCAGGTCGGGCGGCTCGACGCCCAGCGCGCCCAGCGTGGCGCCGATCTGGGAGCGGTGGTCGCTGCCGTGGTGCACGGCCTGGGCCAGCACGATCCCGAGACGGGCGAGCGCTCCCCGTGGCCCGCTGACCTCCCGCTCCAGGTCGAGGCCGGCGGCGGCCACCCGCTCCCAGGCGTCGGCGAGCCGGGGGGCGAGGGCGCGGAGCTGCTCCAGGCTCGGGTCGTCCGATTCCAGGAGCGGTTTTCCCTCCAGCGCGAAGCCGAGCCCGGCCAGGTAGCGCTGCTCGGCGCCCAGGATATGGGCCAGGGCCTCCCGGACCGTGCGCAGGTTCTCCGGGGCCCGGCGTTCCAGCAGCCCCGGCGGGAGCCCGGAGCAGAAGTCGAGCAGCGACCGGTTGGCCCATGAGTTGTGCCGGAGGGACAGGGTCAGGAAGTCGGCCATGGACACCCCTCCTTCCCGCCCCGGCCCCAGCGGCCGGAGCGGGGACGGCGCCAGGCGTTCATCAGATCGCTCCCGCCACCTCGGCCGTCTGCTCGCTGGTGCAGAAGGCGCAGCGCCGGGCGGCGGCGGGGATCTCGCTCAGGCACTCGGTGCAGCGCCTGGTGGGCTCGGCCGGCCGCGGTGGGGGCTCGAAGCGGGCGCGCAGGGCGGTGTAGGGCAGCACCACCAGGTAGTAGAGAACCGCGGCCACGATCAGGAAGGCGATCACGGCGTCGACGAAGTCGCCGTAGCGGAAGAGGCTCCGGTTGACGGCGAAGGAGAGGGCGCTGAAGTCCGGGCGGCCGCCGACGGCGGCGATCAGGGGGGTGAGCAGGTCCCGGACGAAGGCCTGGACCAGGGTGCCGAAGGCGGCGCCGATCACGATCCCCACCGCCAGATCGACCACGTTGCCGCGCAGCAGGAAGGCCCGAAATCCCGACATGCGCCCATTCTCCCCGAACCGGCCCGGTCCGGCGGCGGGGACCGGCGCCGAGGGGCAGGCCGCCCAGCCGGGGATCGCAGCCCCGGCCGGCCGATGCGGCCCGGCCGGGCACGCGGACACCCGGCGGAGGTGACGAGCCGGATGGCTCCGACCCGGGCGCCACACCCGTCCGCCCACCGCGGCGCGGACCAACCCTCCCGGCCCCGCCGGACTTCGGCCCCGCCGCCGGAGGCTCACCCCCTTCGACGGACCTGGCCGGGACATCGAGCCCTGCCGTAACAAACACGAAAGGTATTGGGGAAGCACGCTCATCGGCGTCGTTCGAGGGCAAACCGCATGTGCGGGCAGCGCGGGTGAGGGCCGTCGGCGCGCGGATCGCCCAGGCACGACGGCCCACCACCGAGCTGAGCGGTGGCCTTGACTCGTCCACCATCGCGGTGCTGGCGGCAAAGGCGTCGGCCCAACGGCTACCGGCGCTGACCATGGTCGTCGACGAGGTGGAGGACGCGGAGCCGGCGGCGGAGATCGCGAGCGAGGTGCCCGGCCTGTTCCACCAACGTCTGGACGTGCCCCGGTCGGCACTCCCGTATTCCGGATCCGATCGGGTACCGGCGCTGGACGAGCCGGACGAGCGTCTGGTCACGGCGGCCCGGGAACGGTGGTGGATGCTCCAGGTGGCCCGGCGCGGCTCCGACCTCCACCTCACCGGCGACGGCGGAGACGCGGTGCTCATGGCAACGCCCGCATACCTGTCCGACCTGGCCACGCCGCGGCGGTTGCTACGGCTGTGGCGACACGTCACCGCCTGGGCGCGGCTGCGCCACCTGTCGCCGCTTGCCCTGGCCCGGGCCGCCGTCGTCACCCGCCGCATCGGGTACAGGACCGCCCTCTACCGCACCGCCGCCCGGTTGCTGGATCCGGCGCCCGAGCCGTCCGACCTGCGAGAGCTGATCGCTGGTTCACCCCTGATGCGGCCACGAGGTGGGCGACGCCCGAAGCCCGTCAGGCGGCGGCCTCCCTGATCGAGGCACACGCCCGACGACACCCCGGCCCGGTGGTGCCGGGTGAGTGGGATACCGGTGACGCCATCGCCTGGCTCGGGCTGAACGCGCTGGCCCGCGGTCAACGGCGGTACGCCCAGATGGCCCGGTCGTGCGGCGTGAACCTTCACGCACCGTACCTCGACGACAGCGTGGTCCGGGCCGCCTGGTCGGTGCCCACCTGGATACGGACCAGCCCCGAACGCTACAAGCCGCTTCTGGCGGCAGCGGTGCGGGGTCTGGTGCCGGACCGTCTCCTGAACCGGCGCACCAAGGGCGACTACACCCGGTTGGCCTACCTCGGGCTGGGCGAGAACGCGGACGCCCTCGCCGACCTGCTCACCGACTCCCGGCTGGGCGAGCTCGGGTTGCTGGAGGAGCAGAAGGTGGTGGCCGAGCTGCGGCGTGCCGGCGCCGGCCTGCCCATCCGGCTGGGCGCCTTCGACGGGGTGGTCGGCATGGAGATGTGGCCGCGATCGCTGGACACGACCGCCGGAGGCCACCCTCGTGCGTGGTAGGCGCGTTCGGATCGTGCCCGGGGCGATCCTCCGCGAGATCGGCGATGGCGGCCTGGTGGTCCTGTCGCCGGAGGGGACGGTCTACCGTGGCAACGCCGGCGCCGTCGCCGCGTGGAGAGCGATCCAAGCTGCCAGCGGCGATCTCGATCTGGCGGCAGCCGACATCGCCGAGCGGTGCTCGATCTCCGTCGACCGGGTACGCAGCGATCTCGACCATCTGGTGGCGGTCATGAGCGCCGCCGGCATCGTACGGGCCGAGCCGTGAGCACCCCCATGGCGGTGGGTCGCGACTCGCGGCCGCCGATCGGCCATGCCCTGCTCGGCGCCGGGGCCGCCACCCTGGCGGTGGCGGCATTGCGTACCCTGGGCTTCCGCCGGGTCACGGCCCCGGTCCGCCGCCTGGCGAGGACGGCCCGTCGCCCCGCCGAGGGCGCGGAGATCCTGACCGTGCTGCGCGCGATCGACGTCGGAGCCTCTCGACTGCCCTTTCGGGTGGCCTGCCTGGAACGCTCGCTGGCCGCGGCCCTGTGGCTGGGCGCACGCCGTCTCGGGGTCACCTGGCAGGTCGGTGTGCGCACGCCACCGTTCAGCCTGCACGCCTGGCTCGCCGACGCCTCGGGGACGATCCTTGGCGAGCCGGACTCCACGCTCGCCGACCAGCCTTTGCTCACCATCTCCCCCAGCGATTGGAGGAACGGACCATGAACCCGGTCGCCGCCGCGGTTGCCACCGTCGACCACGACGCCTGGGCGCGTCACCCCGACGGCACCTGGATCGCGCAGACCTCCGCCCCGGAGGTCATCCAGGCCATGCTGGAGCTGCTCGACCCGTGCCCTGGCCAGCGCGTGCTCGAGGTCGGCACCGGCTCCGGCTACTCGGCCGCGCTCCTGGCCCACCTGCTCGGCCCCCAGGG
>DASRBU010000562.1:0-2981 GCA_035653475.1 Candidatus Dormiibacterota bacterium
CTCATGCCGGGCGGCACCGTCCAGGCGGTACGTGGCGTCACCTTCCACGTCGACCAGGGGGAGTCGGTGGCGCTGGTCGGCGAGTCGGGGTCGGGCAAGAGCGTGACAGCCCAGGCGATCATGGGGCTGGTGGAGCTGCCCGGCCACGTCGTGGCCGGTGAGGTCGTCTGGAAGGGCCGCCCACTGTCCACGGCCGGTCGCGGCGAGGTGGAGCGAATCCGAGGCCGCGAGTTGGCGATCGTGTTCCAGGACCCCATGACCTCGCTCAACCCCCTGCTCACGATCGGGGTGCAGATCACCGAGGTGCTGCGCCGACACCTTCGCTTGGGACGCCGCCAGGCCACGCAGCGGGCCGTGGAGCTGCTCGACCTGGTCGGGGTCTCGTCGCCCCGGCAGCGCCTGGGCCAGCGTCCCCACGAGCTGTCGGGGGGCATGCGCCAGCGCGTCCTGATCGCGATCGCGCTCGCCTGCGAGCCCGACCTCCTGATCGCGGACGAGCCCACCACGGCCCTGGACGTGACCATCCAGGCTCAGATCCTGGAGCTGCTCGGGGACCTGCGCGAACGCCTCGGGCTGTCGCTGCTCCTCATCACCCACGACCTGGGGGTGGTGGCCGGCACCTGCGACCGCGTCCTGGTCATGTACGCGGGGCGGCTCGTGGAGGCCGGGACGGCCGATGAGCTGTTCGCCCGGCCCGCCCATCCGTACACCGCCGGTCTCTTGCGCTCGACGCCGCGGGTCGACGTGGTGCACCCCCGCCTGATCGGCATCGAGGGGTCGCCACCCGACCTCTCGGCACCGCCCGCGGGCTGCGCGTTCCACCCCCGGTGCCCGGTGGCGATCGCGCGCTGCCGTCAGGAGCCGCCGGTCCCGACCCCTCGGGGAGGACGCGAGGTCGCTTGCTGGAACGCGTTCGCGGCCTCCGGGGCCGAAGCCACGGTCACGGGTCCCGGGAAGGCGGGACGGTGAAGGGGACCCCTGGGCCACTACTGCGAGTGGAGGGCCTGACCGTCAACTACCCGGCGGGCCGCGTCGGCTGGCTCGGACGAGAGCGGTTGCTCGTCCAGGCCGTGGACGACGTCTCGTTCACGATCGCGCCTGGGGAGACGCTCGGGCTGGTCGGTGAGACCGGTAGCGGCAAGACGACCACCGGACGGGCCGTCCTCCGCCGGGTGCCGTTGGCCGCGGGTCGCATCTGGTTCGACGGCCGCGACATCACGGGGATCGGCGGGCGCGAGCTACGACGGCTCCGCGCCCGCATGCAGCTCGTCTTCCAGGACCCCTACGCCAGCCTCAACCCCCGGATGACGGTGGGGGAGATCGTGGCCGAGCCACTGGTGGTCCACCGTGCCGTCCAGGGCCGGCAGGAGCTGCGGGAGCGGGTCCAGGAGCTGCTGCGGCTGGTCGGCCTGCCGCCGGACGCGGCCAGCCGGTACCCGATGGCGTTCAGCGGCGGCCAGCGACAGCGGATCGGGATCGCGCGTGCCCTCGCCCTGCGTCCCGACCTGGTGGTCGCCGACGAGCCCGTCTCCGCCCTGGACGTCTCGATCCGGGCCCAGGTCGTGAACCTGATGCAGGACCTGCAGGAACAGCTCGGCCTCGCCTACCTCTTCATCGCTCACGACCTGGCCGTGGTGCGGCACATCTCGCACCGGGTGGCGATCATGTACGCCGGCCGCATCGTCGAGCTGGCCGGTCGCGACGACATCTACGAGCGCCCCCTTCATCCCTACACGCGGGCGCTGCTCTCGGCGGTGCCCATCCCGGACCCGGCAGCGCAGCGGGAGCGCCGGCGGGTCGTGCTCCGGGGCGAGATCCCGAGCCCGATCCGGCCGCCGGCCGGCTGTCGGTTCCACACCCGCTGTCCCCTGGCCGAGGCGCGCTGTCGCGTCGAGCGGCCGCCCCTCGTGGAGCGACATCCCGGCCACCAGGTCGCGTGCTGGCTGGCCTGACCGGCCCGTGAGCGGTGGCGAGGCCGTCGGCGCCGCCTCCGGGGCGCCATGAGGTCGACCGCCGGTTGGGATGAGCTGGCCGGGAACGGCCGAGGGCCTGAGCCGCCGTCCCGGCCGCGACCCTCGTGCCCCACCCGGTGTCCTCACGGCCGGGACCCGGCCCGAGGTCGGCGGAGGGCCTTCCTACCCCCTGACCCGCGGTCCACGGTCCCGGGCCGCGCTCCCCGCCCGGGCACTCGCCTCTCGGATCGCCCGCCAGAGCCGCTCCGGGTGGAGCGGGACCCGATCGATGGCGACCTCCAGGGGTTGGAGCGCGTCCGCGACCGCGGCTGCGATGGCGGCCGGGGGAGGGACCGCGCCTCCCTCGCCGCAACCTTTGATACCGAAGGGATTGAGCCGCGAGGGATGGCAGCGGTGATGCACCTCGAGCGGCGGCACCTCGGCCGCGGTCGGGAGCAGGTAGTCCATGAAGCTGCCGCTCAGGAGCTGGCCATCAGGGCCGTAGGCCACCTCCTCCAGCAGCCCGTTCCCGATCCCGTGGGCGATCCCGCCCATGACCTGACCGCGGACGACGACCGGGTTCAGCACCTGCCCGCAGTCGTCCACGGTCAGGTAGCGCAAGAGGCGCACCATACCGGTCTCGGGATCCACCTCCACGGCGACCACGTGGGTGCCCGAGCCCCAGGTCACGGTCGGGGGGACGAAGTAGTAGGTGGCCTCCAGCCCCGGCTCCATCCCCTCCGGGAGCCGGCAGCGGGGGCCGGGGGCGGCCGCCCTGGCCAGCGTTGCCAGGTCCAGGCCACGGCCGGGGAGGTCCCGGGGCCGGACGACGCCTTCCTCCAGCACCAGGTCCTCGGGGGCAACCTCGAGCAGCTCGGCTGCCACCGCCAGCGCTTTCCGGCGCACCCGGCCGGCGGCGACCCCGACCGCGGTTCCGGCGGTGACCGCGCTTCGGCTGGCGAAGGTGCCGACGCCGTGGGGGATGAGCGCGGTGTCCCCGGCGAGCACGGTCACGTCCTCTGGCCTCAC
>DASRBU010000563.1:0-3239 GCA_035653475.1 Candidatus Dormiibacterota bacterium
CTGGGCCGCCTGCGTCGTGGTCGGGGCGGTGGCGGCGCTGGGCGCCCAGTTCGGCCTGGAGGGCTGGGCCGAGGCGGGCGAGATCGGCCACTGGGTCCAGCATGGGGTCGTCTTCTGGTCGGGGGTGCTGGTCGGCGTCGGCCTCCTCCGCCTCTACCAGCTGGGCGGGGACCGAGCCTGAGCGCGGCTCGCCCCCGGCCGCCGGCCCCGGGCGGGGCCGGACGGGCCGGGGGCCGGCCCCGACCCGCGGCCGTCTCGGCTGGTGGCGGACGGCCTCGGTGCCGGGGCTCGGCCTCGCCTTGGCCGCGCTCGTGGCCGGGCTCTGGCTCACCGGCCTGCCCTACCTGACGGTCCGGCTCGGCCTGCCGGCACCGCTGTCGCTGGAGCGGGTCGACGGCCCCCACGCCTCGGTGGGGATCGCGCTGGCGGTCGTCCTCGCCCTCAAGACGGCGCGTCTGGGCCTGCGCGGCCCCGTGGCCGAGGTCCCCGACCTGGTCCCCTGGCAGCGTTGGCTGTCGTCGAGCCTGCTCGTCCTGTACGTCCTGGTCCTCGTCAGCGGCGCCGCGACCGCTGTCGCCTGGCCGGCGCCGGTGCGCACGGACCTGGTGAACCTCCACCTCCTGAGCTCGGTCTGGGCCGGCCTCGCCACCCTCCTCCACCTCCTGGCCCGGCGCCGGCTGCTGCCGGCGGTGCTGCACCGGCGATCGATGGCCGCGCTGGGCCTCCTCTTCGTGCCGGCGCTGGGTGGGGCCGCCGTGCCCGGGGCCCTGGCCCCCCTCACCCAGCTCGGGGCGGGCTCGACCTGGACCGCGCTGGGGGCGCCGCGGTCGCCCTTCTATCACCTGTTGCGGCTGCCCGACCACCGTCTGCTGGCCGCCGGCGTCGGGCTCTGGCTGAGCCCCGACGACGGACGGACCTGGAGGGCGGTGCCCGGGCCGGGGCGTGCGCTCCTCTTCTCGCTCGCCAGCGGGGCGGATGGGGGCGTCTACGCCGCCGGGCCCGGCGGGCTGTTCGTCGCCGCCGACCCCGACGGCCCCTACCGGAGGCTGGCCGCCCCCATCCCCGAGGTGGACGCGGTGCTCTGGGACGCCCGCACGGGCACGCTGTGGGTGGGCGGCCGGGGGGTGTGGCGGCGGTCAGCCGGAGGGACCTGGGCGCGGTCCGACGCCGGCCTGCCCCCGGGCACGGTGTGGGCGTTCGCGGCGGACCGGGGCCGGCTCTACGCCGCCGCCTCGGAGGGCGTCTACCGCTGGGAGGGAAGGGCCTGGCGGCGGTCGCTCCGCCTGCCGGCGGCGGTGATGGTGGAGGCCCGGGGGGGCCGGCTGTGGGCCGGCTCGATGGGTGGTGGCCTCTGGGTGCGGCGCGATGGGCGCTGGCAGGTCTCGGACGCGGGCATGGCGGCGCACGGGTCGTCGGGCATCCACGTCCCCGCCCTGGCCCTGGTCGACCGGGGGCGGGCGTTCGCCGGCAGCATGGGGGAGGCGGTGTTCGCGAGCCTGGACGGCGGGGCCAGCTGGTACCCGTTCGGCCCCGGCTTCCAGCCGGGCGGGATCTGGTCGATCGTCGTCCTCCACGGCCGGGTCCTGGCCGCCACCGACACCGGGCTCTTCGCCTACCGGCTGCCGCCCGCCGCCCCTCCCGGGCCGGGATGGTGGCTGCTCCTGGCCGCCTCGGCCCCGGTGGCCGCCGTGCTCGCCCCGGCGCTCCGCCCGGCCTCGGCTCCCGGCGGTCGCGACCCGGCGCGGGGGTCGGGCCGAGGCTGAGCCGGCGCGGTCGAGCCGGCCGCAGGGGCGACCGGGCCGGCTCGACCGACTGGGTCGGCCCTCAGACGGGTACGATCAGTACCGCCCGGCCCGAGGCGGCGACCAGCCGGCCGAGGTCATGGGGGTCGCTGGTGAGGATCCGGTCGCCGGCAGCGGCGGCCGCCACGACCGTGGCGTCGATCGCATCCCCGCCGCCCGCCCTGCCCAGCAAGACACCGGCCGCGCGGCCGAGCCGCTCGTCGACGGCCCGGACGTCGACGGCCTTCATCAGGCGGCTCAGGTTGGCCTGGTGGCCGGCAGGGTCCCGCCAGACCTGGGCGATGACCGCGCCGGTGCTACGCAGATCCAGCCCGCCGCGCTGGGCCACCTTCAGTCGGGCCATCGTGGGCCTGTGGTCGCGGTCCACGGCGATGAGCGCGCCCGCATCGAGGACGAGCGCGCTCACGCTGCCGGCCGGCCGGTGGGCGTGATGGAGGCGATCCCCAGCTCGGCGGCGGCGGCAGCGAGCTCGTCCGCGGTGAGGGGGCCGTGGGCCGCCTCCCACCGGTCGAGGAAGTCGGCCAGGGCCTCGGCTCGCAGCTTGGCGGCGGCGGCCTCGGCCAGCCAGGCGGACAGGCTTCGGCCGGCACCGCGGGCGGCCTGCCGCACCGCGTCCCCCAGCTCCGGGTCGAAGGAAACGCTGAGCTTGTCGACCTTCACGGGGTGATCATACTGCGGTATGTACTACTACGGTAGGAATAACCCGCCTCGACCTCGCTTTCCCGATCCGGCGGCACCGTGACGGCGATTCGTGGTCGGCGACCCGCAGGCTGGCCGCTCCAGGGGCCGGAGGTCGGACGACCGCTCCGGTGAGCACGTGCGGCGGTAGCTCGGGCCGAACCTGGGCGGTCTCGGCTTCCGGGTCCCGGATAATCGGAGCAGGGCGCGGACGGCGGCCCGCGCCATGGGGCCGGGTCCTGGGTGGCCGAGCCGCGGCCCGAGAGGAGGGTTCCAGTGGTCGAGGAGACATCTGACGTGGGTCGGGCGGGCCGGGCGGTGGCGGTGCCCCGGCGGCCGATGTTGATCGGGGGCGAGTGGGTGGAGGCCGCCTCGGGCCGCACCCTTCGGGTCGAGAACCCGGCCCGGCGCGGCCACCCGGTGGCCGAGGTGCCCCGCGGCGAGGCCGAGGACGTGGACCGCGCCTGCCGCGCCGCCGTGGCCGCCTTCGAGGGCTGGCGGACGACGCCCCCGCGGGAGCGGGGCCTGGCCATGCTCCGGATCGCGGACGACCTGGAGGCGGAGGTGGATGAGCTGGCGCGGCTGATCGCCACCGAGACCGGCAACGCCATCCGTCCCCAGGCCCGTCCCGAGGTGCGGAGCACGATCGACATCTTCCGCTACTTCGGCGGCGTGGCCCAGGAGCTGAAGGGGGAGGTGGTCCCCATCTCCGAGCAGCTCCTCGTCTACCACCGCCGGGAGCCGATCGGGGTGGTGGGG
>DASRBU010000564.1:0-8094 GCA_035653475.1 Candidatus Dormiibacterota bacterium
CCGCCCGACCCACCTCCTCGGGGCCGGACAGCGGCACCTCCTCGATCACCTCGGCCCGGGCCGGGTCGTAGACGGGCAGGACCGCCGCCTCGGGCCGATGCTCACGCCCACCGATCAGGTTGGGAACCATCGCCCACCTCCCTTCCACGCGCCCGACCCCCGGCGGCGCCGTCCCGCTCGCCGACACCCGCCGCACCGTGGGGGCCGACTCGGGTACCTCACACCGTCTCCGGTATACGCTGCTCCTCGATCCCGGGCATGACCCAGACCTCGCGCGGCTCCATCGAGAACCGGAGGCCGGGCGTGCCCGGCGTGATCCCCTTGATCGTCATCTGGAACGGGGCCAGGTACTCGATCTCGCCCCCGGAGGTGAGCCGGAAGGGCCGATCGTGCCCCGGGTAGATCGCGTCCGCGCGCTCCAGCACCCGCTGGATGCTGCGCCGCGCCTGCTCCGCGCTCCAGAAGATGAGCGGGTTCTGGCCCGTCCTCGCCACCGAGGCGAAGTGCAGGGCGTCCCCGGTGATGATCTCCAGCCCCCGCTCGGTCTCCACGGTCACGCCGATGCTGCCGGGTGAGTGCCCGGGCAGCTCGATCACGCCCACGCCGGGCAGCAGCTCGGCCCCTTCCTCCACCTCGCGCACCTCCATCGTCTCCAGGATGGCACCCGTCCACTTGGGCGTGGCCCAGTCGTTGCGGTGCGGACGGTGGGCGTAGCGCCGCTCGTGGGGATGGAGGTAGAGGGGGGCCCGCTCGAAGACGTCGATGTTCTGGACGTGGTCCCAGTGGGCGTGGGTGAGGACCACGGCGTCGACGTCCTCCGGGGTCAGGGAGCGGGCGGCCAGGGCCTCGGCCAGCGCCTGACGGCGGCCGACGTGGGCCGGATCGACCAGGATCCTGGTCAGCCGGCCGGTCCGGTCCTCTCCCTCGACCAGGACCACGGCGCAGAACCCGGGCGTGCCCTGGTCGCAGGTGAAACCGAAGCCCTGCAGCACCACGTCGATCCTCGGCCTCGACCTCTTCTCCTCGGCCACCTCGGCACCTCCCGTCAATGCTGACGCCTGGCTCGGTCGCCGCCGGCCCGAACTCCCGGCATCCCCTCCAGGGGTCGGGAGAGGCGGCGGGCAACCCCTTTGAGACATGATTGCCGACGCGGTCCCGGACCGGGTCTCCGGGACGAAGGTCGCTCCACGGCCGCCCGACGCCGGGGTGGCGACACGGGGTCGGGGCCGATCGGAGCCGACGATCGGGCAGCGCGGCTCGACGCCCCCGGCCTCGGAGCCCGCCACCACCGTTCGGGCCGTTCGGGCGGCCCGACCGCGCCCGGGCCCGGCGGCCCGGAGGCGCCGGCGGCATCGCCCGGCGACCCCGGCGAGCCGGGCCTCCCCGCGCCCATCCCCGATCTCCCGGCTTCGGCCCCATCGGCCCCAGGGCCGGTCGCGCTCACACGCCCGCCGTCCGGGTCTCGGGCACCCAGCCCCGGGGGTGGACCGCGGTCTGGTCGGTGACCACGTCGATCAACGTGGGCCGGCCGCCGGCCAGGCCCCGGCGCAGGGCCTCGGCGATGTCCTGTGGACGTTCCACCCTGATCCCCTCGCATCCCATCTCCCGGGCCACGGCCGCGAAGTCACGGGACCCGAAGCTCCAGCTGGTGCAGATGGCGGGATGGTTCCGGTCGCCGTAGAGCCGCTCCCAGGTGGGGGCCTCGCAGGCGTAGGAGCCGTTGTCGTTGACCACGACCACGGCGCCGATGCCGTAGCGTGCCGCCGTCTCCAGCTCGGCCAGGTGGTAGTAGATCCCACCGTCGCCGGTGAAGCCGATCACCGGACGGTCGCCGAGCGCGCACTTGGCGCCCAGGGCGGCGGGGAAGCCCCAGCCCAGGGACCCGGCGCAGCGGGCGAAGCGCTGCCGCGAGCTCTTGAGCCCCAGCATGCTGCCGGCCCAGATCGAGGCCTGCAGGGTGTCGACGACCACGGCGCCGTCCTCGGGCAGGGCGGCGGCGATCTCCGTGACCAGCCGCTCGGGGCGGATGGGGACGGCGTCGGAGGTGACGGCCGACTCCACCTCCCGGCGCCACTGCCACACCAGCTCCTGGGCCCGATCGGTCCAGGCCGGGTTGGAGCGCGGCTCGGCCAGCTCCAGCATGCGCCGCAGGGTGGCCTTCGCGTCCCCATGCAGCGCCACCAGGGTCGGGTAGTGCCGGCCCAGCTCCTCGGGGTCGATGTCGAGGTGGATGACGGGCCTCCCCGGCTCCGGCACCCGCCAGTGGTTGGTGACCATGCTGCCCGTGCGGCTGCCGATGAAGAAGACCAGGTCGGCCTCGGCCACCACCCGGTTGGCGCAGGACCGGGAGTAGTGACCGCAGACGCCCACGCAGAGGGGATGCCGCTCGGCCACGGTGGCCTTGGCATGCAGCGAGGTGGCGATCGGGATCGAGAGCCGCTCGGCCAGGGCCACCACCTCCTCCTCGGCCCCGGACCAGATCACCCCGCCTCCGGCCACGATCACCGGCCGTCGGGCCCCGGCCAGCTCACGGAGCGCCTCGGCGATGGCCTCGGGCTCGGCCACCGGACGGAAGGGGGGCACCCGGCCGAAACGGGGTTCGAACACGGCGTCCATCTCCGCCTCGGCCTCGGTCACCTCCCCCTGGTGGCCCCGTACCTCCACGTGGACCGGCCCCGGCGCCCCCGTGGTCGCGACCCGGAAGGCCTGGCGCAGGATCTCGGGCAGGCGGCGGCCCAGCTCCACGCTGGCGTTCCACTTGGTCACCGGGTCGAACAGCTCGGAGTCGCGGATCTCCTGGTAGACGTGCCGGTAGCGCGTCTCCAGCGACGGCCCCCCGGTGACGGCGATGACGGGTGAGCAGGACAGGTAGGCGTCCTTGAGGCCGGCGGCGAGGTTGCTCGCCCCCACCGCCTGCGACATGCAGAGGCCCGGGCGACGGCTGACGCGGGCGTAGCCGTCGGCCATGTAGGCGGCGGCCTTCTCCCCGTGGGCGGAGATGGAGCTGAGGCCGGCCCGCTGCACCTCGGCCAGGGCCGGGAGCATGATCGCGGGCACGTAGAAGACGTGGCTCACCTGGTAGGCGCGAAGGAGATCGACGAAGCAGCGGCTACCCGTCGTCGACGTCATCCCATCCAAACCTCCTCTTCGTCCTCTCCTCGCTCCCCGGCCCGGCCCTCGGTCCCGGCGACGGTGCCGGTCGGCCCCGGGGAGGGACGGTCGGGGCGGCGACCCGATCGGTCGCCCCCGGGCCCGGACGCCGACCGGGGACGAGCGCCCGGCAGCCCGACGGCCGCGTCGTCGCCGGCCGAGGTGGATGTGGCGGGACCGTCCCCGGGACCACGACGCGGCCCCGGCTCGGGATCGAATGAGGATGACCGGGCCGGAGATCCCGCCCCATCCGCAGGCCGTCCCCGTTCCCCGGTCCTGGACGAGGGCGGCCGGACCTCGGCCGCATACGCCTCGATGATCGCACAGCCCCCGGCCCGGGAAGGGACGGGCACTCCCGTCCGATGTACGGCGCCCACGGCGCCGGTGCGGGGAGCGCGGGCGAGCGATCGCCGTTGGTGGCGCCGCCGCCGGTCGGGCGGCCCGGCCGGCGGCCGAAGCCATCCCGCTGCCGCTCCCACCCGGGAAGCGCTCCTCCCCTCGCCCCACCCACCCGACCGCGTCCCGGCCGCCGGATCGTGTCCAGCGGCTGCACGGGTGCGGGAGCGATCGTCGAGAGTCGCACCGCCAGTGGGGAGCGGTCCCCGGAGGCGTGTCGGGGACGAGCGACGAGGGTCTCGGGTGTGAGCGAGCACGGTCGGGCCGGGGTCAGGATCGTGCAACCCTGCTGACGCAGGCCGGACAGGGACACTGCCGGTAGTTGGAAGCGAGATGGACGAGACCGTGCATCACGCCCGAATCGGCGTAGAAGCCTGGGAGCATGGGGCCGACCAGGTCTGGGATTCGGCGTTCGTAGCATCGCCACATGGAGTGAGCCACGAGATCGACCATTTGCCGCAACCGAGTCGTCTTGCCGTCGACGAACAACGGAACCTCCACGAGCCGATCCAACCGTCCCAGTCGGCGCCGGCGGATGCCGGTGTCTCGCCATTCCGCCAGCAGCGGCTGGAAGATCCGCTCGTACTTTGCCTCGTCGGCGATCACGATGCCGAACTGCTCGCCGTCGGTCCGGCTCATCCGATCGAGCATGGATCGAAAGCGCAGGAGCAACTCTTCGAAGACACGCTCGAGTGGATCGGCCGCCGGCACCGCGAGCGGAGCTCGTGCGACGGCCAGCAGCCCAAAGCTGGGATCGACGGATGGGAACGATCCCAACAACGAGGACAGACGGTGCAGGAGGTCGAACCTGACCGGCCGCGCTATCTTGCGCCAGGGACCCGTCCGGCCGTCATCGCGGCGGCATGGATCTCCAGCTCCCGGTTCGGTGAATCGAGTACCTCGGCCATGAGGTCATCCACCCGACTTCAAAACCTCTCGATCGCGCACTCGTGGATGGCGAGCCCACCAACGGTGACGTGCTCTAAGCAGGGCAGCAAAGCGCGTAACGGACCTGGCCACCTAGCGAAGCGAAGGGCAGCGGAAACGAGGTGGCCTCATGGCGGCCTCCACCAATCCAGCCACGGGCCGTCCCTGGTCTGCGCCCAACGTACATCTTCGTACCGCCCACCCCCGACGATCGAGCCCGGCTCCTGACCCTCCTCCACGGCTCCCTCCGCCTTCCCCCGCGCTCGGTCATGGTCCTGATCTCCCTCCATGGCTACCCGGCTCCCGCCATCGCCAAGTCCTTCGGCTCCGACCCCTCCCCCGTGCGCCGCTGGATCCAGCGCTTCAACCGTGATGGCATCGAGAGGACGAGACCCACCCCCAGGGTCCCCATCGGAACCCGTATCGGGGACCCCATCGGAGAGAACTCGGATGGGGAGCCCTCGATGGAGTGCCCCTCCACCTGCTCCCCTGGCGATGCTCGGCCGAGACAACCAGGGACAGCCGGATGCGGTCCTAACCCCGGCACCAACGGGGCTCCCCATCGAGACCCGTCTCGATGGGGTCCCCTCAGCGCCGGACCCTCTTCGGGACCATCGGGCCGGACCCCGGGCGCCGGTTCCGTCCCGCACCGCCCGGACCACCGGCGCCCGCTCCTTGCCCTCCCAGAGCAGGGGCCGGGCCGCCATCCACCGCCGCCACTCACCCGCTGGCTCGGGAAGGCTCCCCAGGTCCAGCCCCCGCTCCTGCCCCTACCCCCGCTGGAGCACGTCCGGGGGCGCTGGAGACGTGTCCGGCCCATTCCCGTGCAGACCATGGCCGGTCGGGTGGGTCGGGGCCCGCTCTCGGGCGCGCAGCCACGGGCAGCTCTCACGGTGCGCCGCACCCCTCCGCCCGCTCTGGCTGCCCGAGGGTTACGCGCAGAACTCATGGGAGATCGCTGGGCAGGGGGCGGCAGGGTACCACACCTCCAGGGCCGCCATCTACTGCCAGCAGGATCTGCATCGCCCATCGCCATCGGAGCCAAAGCTGGCCGCCATCAGCTAACCGACGGGCTGGCCGGCGAGGGGGCTGTTTTCTGTCCCGATCGGGCCATCCCGGCCACGTCCAGGACATGACTCTGCACGTTCGAGCTTCACCGGCCGCCTCACTGCGTTCCGTATCGCTCTGCGCCATCCTAGGGTGGGGATGGCCCTTCACGGTCATCGCTCCTGGCGCTACCATGACCTCATCAGCGACCTTGCCCCTTGCCGCTTTACCCTTGCTGCGAGCACGACCGAGTGGTGGGGGATGCTGCCAGAGCAGCGATGCCATCCTATGAGGACGAGTTGAGGAGGTTTGGAGCGGAGCTCAAGGCCCGGCGGGAGGCGCGCGGGTGGAGCCTGACCAAGATGGCCATCCTCATCCAGCGCGCAGCCGAACGACGGGGCAGCTCGACGCGGACGGATGGGAACACCGTCAGCCGCTGGGAGGGCGGCCGACAGCGCGTGGACGGCTTCACCCAGGAGCTGATCAGCGAGGTCCTCGGCTGGCCACGCAGCGAGATGCGGATTCCGGCGAAACCGTTTCGCCAACGCAATGACAGGGCAGATGAGCAGGCTGTACGGATGACGTTGCGGACTGCGACGATCGACCTCAAGGTCCAGGCTGCCAAATCGAGGATCGCCGATCCCACCATGGCCACGATCGAGGCCTTTCGTGTCGCCGATCGTCGAATTGGCGGCGGGCATCTGTACGCCGCGGTCATCTCCTACCTGACGAACGAGGTCGGTCCGCGCCTCCTGGCGGGCGGCCGGAATGAGTTCGCGATGGCAGCATCGCTGACCGAGATGGCAGGATGGATGGCACACGATGCAGGCCGTCAGCGTATGGCCGCCACACATTTCGAGCAGGCCGGCTATCTCGCACGGGCGGGCGATGTCAAGGACTTGGCTGGCGACGTCGACGCTGCCCAGGCACACCTCACACTGTACCTTGGCAAACCAGCGGATGCGCTTGCCATCGCCGAGAGGGGTCGGCAGCATGCCTCCAGAGCTCCCAGGCACTCGGGTCTTGTCGCGCGGCTCCTTGCGATTGAGGCCTGCGCGGCCGCAACGCTTGGGCGCAAGGTTGAGGCGGTGAGGCTCCTTCACCGTTCCGAAGCTGAGTTGAGCCGAGCTGAGGACGATCCGTCACCACTCGTCAGTCCCTACGATGAGGCGTCGCTCGCGAGCGAGATGGCCAGATGTCTGTACCTATTGGGCGACCACGCGGCGGCACGACAGGCCGCTGAGCACGTCCTCGCGCTCCGACCGAGCGACCACGTGCGGAGCCGGACGTTTGCACAGCTGTCCCTTGCTTTGATCGCGATGGCTGGGCCCCAGCCAGATGTTGTCGAGGCGAGCACCATCGGTATAGAAGTCCTGCACGGAAGCATGGCCCTGGCATCGGCGCGTGTCGTACACCAGCTCGACGAGCTGCGTCGGCTCTTGATGCCGCACCGAGCCGTGCACGAGGTCGCGGACTTCCTTCAGCAGCTGGAGGCGGTGCTGCCCCAGATGAAGATCACATACCAACTGCTTGCCCGCGGAGAATTCGCAACATGAGTGCGCCACTATACGAGCGAGATCCCGAAGCCTGGGACAAGTACCTCGCCGAGGGCAACGCCAAGCAAGCGCGGAAGCGGGTGGCGGTAGACGCCCTGCTACGGGATCACGACGCTCGGATCCTGGTCGTAAAGCCGAACTACAAGCCCGGCTGGGACCTGCCCGGAGGCATGGTCGAGGCGAACGAGGCACCGGTCGACGCGCTCCGGCGCGAACTGGCCGAGGAACTTGGCCTGCACGTCCCCAGCTTCCGTCTCCTCTGCATCGATTGGGTGCCTCCCCATGGACCCTGGGACGATCAGTTGGCGCTCATCTTCGACGGTGGAGTGATCACGACGGAGATCCGGGTCTCGGCTTCTGACCGCGAGCTGACCGAGGTCCGCTTCGTCGATCGGGATGAGCTGAGGTCGCTGCTCCGTCATCGGCTCTGGCGGCGGACGGAGGTTGCGCTCGACGTCCTACAGCGCCAGGCATGCACTCGCTATCTGCACGATGGGGCCCCGCCAGCGGGCATCGATTTCGTGGAGATCATGCGGTAGCGGGCCGCCTGCCCAGCGGGCGGTACGCCTTGGTGCACCGTCGGCGGTGAGGCCGGCCAGGCCCAGGTCGACGACGACCACGTCATACGGGGGTGGGGGCGAGGGCACGGTCGAGGGCCAGGACCTCTCGGTAGACGATCTCGTTGAGCCGGTGCTGCCGGGCCTGATCCCCCCGGAGCACCGGCCGATCCCCCCGCCCCCGCTCCTCCAGGAAGGCGAGCAGCGGCGACAGCGCCTCCAGGCCGGGGCGGGGCCGGAGCCGCTGCAGCAGCCCCGCCCCCCGCAACGAGCAGAACCCTCCCTGGCAGGGCCCCATGCCTAGCCGCAGCCCCCGCAGCAGGTCCTCCAGGTCGGCCTCGGGGAAGGAGGCGAGGAAGCGCTCCAACCTTCCCCGGCTGACCAGCTCGCACTCGCAGACCAGGTCGGAGTCCCTCCCCTCCCGCTCCCCCTCGTTGGCCTGCAGCCGCTCCCCCAGCCAG
>DASRBU010000565.1:0-2412 GCA_035653475.1 Candidatus Dormiibacterota bacterium
CAGCTGACCGGTGAAGATCTTCACGTAGTCCGCGGAGTCGGCGATCAGCGTGAGGTTCGGGTTCTCGACCTCCCCTTGCCCGGCCGTGGCCTTGCCGTCGGCGATGGTGACGAACCACTTCCCGGCGTGCTCCCCGCTGAGGTCGAACTGGATCGTGGCCCGGGTGTTCCCGGCCTTCTCGGGAAGGAAGTACTCGGGCATCGACTGCACGACCTGATCCGGAGTGGGCTCTGCAGGGCTCTGATCGGCCATGTGATCCTCCACTGGTACGAAGCTCCGCAGCATCGACGGGCAATCATGGTATCCGCCCGAACAATGAACATGGAGCAGATGGACTTGGAGCTTACAGAAGTTTGCCGTGGTGTCTACCGGCTGCGGCTGCCCATCCCCTTCGAGGACGGCCACGTCAACTGCTTCCTGCTCCCGCGGCGGGGCGGGGTGCTGGACATGATCGACTGCGGCATGGGCTCGGAGGAGTCGTTCGCGCTCGTCCGGGCCGCGATCCGGGAGCTGGGAGGGCCGGGTGGTCGTCTGGGCCGGCTGGTGGTCACCCACATCCACCCCGACCACTACGGCGGCGCCGGGGAGATGACCGAAGGGGAGGGGGCCGAGCTCTACCTGCACCGCCTCGAGGTGCCCATGGTCCACCCCCGCTACCTCGAGATCGAGCAGCTGGTGGAGGAGGTGGGGCGCTACCTCGAGATCCACGGCGTGCCCCACGAGGAGGCCGACTTCCTGAAGAACGCCTCCCGTCACTTTCGGAAGTTCGTCCGCCCCGCCCACCCGCGCCTGCAGCTGGACGGGACCGAGGTGCTGGAGCTGGGCGAACGGCGGCTCCGGGTGGAGTGGACCCCGGGCCACTCCCCCGGCCACGTCTGCCTGTTCGATCTGGACTCGGGCATCCTCTTCGCCGGCGACCACCTGTTGCCGGAGCTGACCCCCAACATCGGGCTGCATCCCCAGAGCACGCCCAACCCCCTGGACGACTACCTGACCGGGCTCCGCCGCGTCGCCGAGCTGCGCCCGGCCATGGTGCTGCCCGCCCACGGCGCCGCCTTCACCGCGGTCGCGGCGCGGGTGGCGGACCTGGTGCAGCACCACGAGCGGCGCAAGGCCCAGATCGAGGCCATCGTGGGCGACGGGGAGCTCGACGCCTGGAGGGTGGCGGTGGCCGTCTGGGGCCGGCGGGAGAACCTGCACGACATGCGCATGGCGCTCCAGGAGGGGTTGGCGCACCTGCAGTCGCTCAGCTTCGAGGGCCGCCTGGAGAAGCGGGCGACGCCGGCCGGCATCACCTGGCGGCGGCGCTGACCGACACCGCGCCCGAGCCGGGCGCCGGCGGCCGGCCCGGCCGCCGACGCCCGGCTCCGGGTCAGCCCCCGACCCGGGACGGGGGGCTCTGCCCGGTCAGCGAGAGCGGGAAGAGGCGGGCGGGGTAGCAGCTCACCCCGACCGTCCCCGGTCCCGCGTGCGCCCCCACCACCGGGCCGACCGCCCCGACCAGCAGGGACTCGCTGACCGGCTCGAGCGCGGCCGCCAGCCGCCGGGCCGCCGCCCCGGCGGCCGCGTGCCCGACCACCGTGCAGAGGGGCGGCTCGACCTCCTGCGCCAGCTGGATGACCCGGCTCAGGGCCCGCTCCTGGGTGCGGACCCGCTCCAGGAGGCCGACCTCTCCCTCGTGCAGGGTGAGCACCGGCTTCACCTGGAGGAGGGAGCCCACCAGGGCCCCGGCCCGGCCGATGCGGCCGCCGCGGCGCAGGTACTCGAGCGTGTCCACGACGAAGTACACGCGCATCGCCTCCTGGATGGGGCGCAGCTCGGCCACCACCCGCTCGGGGTCGAGGCCCCGCTCCAGCATGTGGCTGGCCGCCAGCACCACCAGCGCCAGGGGCAGCGAGACCATGCCCGTGTCCACCACCCGGACCCGATCGCGGCCGACCAGCTCGGCCCCCTGCAGGGCGGCGGCGTAGGTCCCGCTCAGCTTGCTGGAGAGGTGGAGCGAGAGCACCCGGTCGTGGTCGGCCAGAGCCCGCTCGTAGACGGCCGCGAACTGCCCCGCCGAGGGCTGGGAGGTGACGGCGGGGGCGCCGGAGGCGGCCAGCTTCCGGTAGAAGTCCTCGGGCGTGATGTCCACGCCGTCCTGGTAGCTTCGCCCCTCCAGGGTCACGGTGAGCGGGACCACGACGACACCGTGGGCGCGGGCCAGATCGGGCGGGAGGTCGCAGGTGGAGTCGGTGACGAGGGCGACGGAGGGCTGGCTCATCAGTGCCACGAAGATACCAGCGGCGCGCGCCATCCCTCCTGGTCGCTGGCCTGGACGGTCGCGGGCGAGCCGGCCCGCGGAGCCGGCTAGCTCTTGGAGCCCCGGCCGGGCGCGCCCGGCTCGTCCGGCAGGTCCGGCAGGTTCAGGCT
>DASRBU010000566.1:0-4403 GCA_035653475.1 Candidatus Dormiibacterota bacterium
TGGAGGTCGTCCACTGCAACGACTCCCAGGCCGGCCTGGGCTCGAACCGCGATCGCCACGCCAACGTGGGCCAGGGCCAGATCGGGGAGGAGGGCTTCCGGGCCCTGCTCCACGACCCCCGCCTGGCCCGGGTGCCCTTCATCCTGGAGGTGCCGGGCTCGGAGGGGAAGGGGCCGGACGCCGCCAGCCTCGAGGTCCTGCGCCGGCTGGCGTCGTGAGCCGGCTCGGCCGAGCGCTGCTTCGAGCCGGCGGGTGAGGGTTCCCGACGGCTTCGACCAGCGGCCACACGGCCAACCGTTCCCCGGAGGGCTTGCCGGACGGCAAGGCCGGGATCGCCTTCGGGCACGGGAGGGAGCCGCTCGCGCCGAGGCACGGCGGCGCGGCCGCCCGTCCTCGGCCGGTACCTGGGGAAGCGCGCGACGTGGGTCCGCGGCTCTCGCTCCGGCTGGACGACCGGCCCGGCTCCTGGGAGTCCAACGGCTGCCGCCCCTACGGCCACCCACGGCGTGAGCCACGCGACCGAGGCGACCGGGCGGACGCCCCGGGCCCCGGGCCGGCCCGGATGCCGGCCGGGCGGCACGCCGACGCGGGGCCGGCGCGAGGATCGACGGCGACCGGTCCCCACCGAAGGCGCGAAGGCCGGACCGGGTCGCGAGCCGACCGGGTACCGCGGATGGCCCGGCAGCGAACGACCGAGGTCTGGAACGCCGGAGGCGCCCCGGGGTGGGTCTCGGCCGGTCCGCGCCGCCCCTCCAGCCGGGGTCGTGGCTCGGGACCCGATCGTCGGCTCGGCCTCGGTCGCCGCGGGCGGCCGGCCTCCGGCGCGCTCCTCGCGCTCGTCGTCACCGCCCTCATCGACGGAGGCCGCGACCCTGCCGCCCCGGGCGGCGTCGAGCCCGGGGAGCCGTTGGCGCTGGCCCCGCCCGCCTCCGGCGTCCCCGTTCCCCAGGGTCGTTCGACCCTTGCGCCGATGGGCCGCGGGGAGTCGACTGGAGGCGGGAGCGAGCGCGACCAACCCAGGAGCAGAGCAAATGGCGAGCGAGAGACGAGCGGCTCCCGGCGGCATCGAGCCCCCGCCGGCGGCTCGGCCCCGGGACTGGAAGCGGATCGCACGGCTGGTCGGGGGGGCGATCCTGGTCCTGCTGCTGATCGTGTTCATCGTCGTGAACAGCCAGGAGGTCCGGATCAACTTCATCTTCTTCTCGATCGACGCCGGTCTGATCTGGACGTTGCTGGGAACGCTGCTGGTCGGCGTCGCCGCCGGCCGGCTCCTCACCGGGCGCGGACGACGCTCCCCCTGAGGGGGGCCGACCATGCCGGCGCGGGGATCGGCCGCGCGAAGGCCGGGCCGGCGCCGCCCGCCGTCGTCCCGCCCTTCACGAGCGCGCTCGTCCCTCGGTCATCCGGAGCGAGGGACGGGAGGAGGCGGCCGCCCGCGGCGCGATCACCGGGGGGACTCGAGCAGATCGAGAGGAGGACGATCGCACCAACCGGACGGGGTTGGCGTCGTCACCTCCCACCGCGGCGGCGGGCGGCGTCGTCCGCGACCGCGGAACTCGTGCCCGACGTCCGGGGACCCGGGACGCCGCCGCTCGCATCCGCCACCGAGCGGCGAACCGGGTCACGCTGACCGATCCCGTGCTCACGTGCCTGGAGCCGCCGCCGGCCGGGAGCGCCCATGCCTTCCCGACCCCGGAGGATCGGGAAGGCGCTCGGCCCGCCGCCCCCGGGCGACCATGCCCGCCCGGTGTCCCGGCGACCTGACAGCCGGCGACCAGGACCCCTGGCACCGCCCTCCACGGCCGGTACCGCGATCGCCCCGCGATCACCGGCCGGGCCCGCCGAGCAGGTCCCGGATCGCCTGGAGCACGGCCTCGGGATGGCGGAGGTGGAGGGTGACGTGCCCGGCATCGACGAGGCGGTTCTCTCCACGCGGGACCGACGCGGCCAGCGCGGTGTAGAGCCGCCGCTTGCCCTCGATCTCCTCGCGCAGCAGCGACTCGGATTCGCCCACCGACACCGCCCTCTTGAAGGCATCGATCCCGATGGCGGTGAGGACGATGAGCGGGAGGTCGGGTAGCGACCCCGCGCGGCGCATCTCCTCGTAGCGCCGATCGGCGTCCTTCCCCTCCTCGAGCCCGATCCGCATCCACTCCGGGCTGACGTGGTGGTCGATGAGCGGCTCGCGGATCTCGTCGGGCCAATCTGCCATCTCCTGCGCGAACCGGCCGCGGTAGAACCGGACGAGCTCGTCCGGCAGTTCCCGGGGCAGGGCCCGGTCGGGGTCCCATGCCTTCCGCATCTCGCGCAACTGCCGGGGCATGTGGGCGTGGTAGTCCTCGTGATCGGGGTCCATGAGGACCAGCCCGCCCACCTGGTCGGGGAACCGGGTCGCGTAGTGGCGCGCGTACAGCCCCCCGAGGGAATGACCGACCAGCAGGTAAGGAGCGGGTACACCGGCGCTCCGGAGCAGGTCGCGCAGCTCGTCGGTTACCTCGGCGGAGGTGCGCGGCAGCTCCACCCGGTCGCTCCACCCCGTCCCGGCCCGGTCGTAGAGGACGCTGGTGGTGAGCTCGGCGGCCCGCCGGTGGAGGTTCCAGTAGTCCAGGCCCACCGCGCCGGCGCCGGGCAGGAACACCACCGACGGGCTCCCGGCGCCCGAGCGGTGCAGCCACAGCCGGCGGCCCCCCACCTCGTAGCGCCGCCCGAGCGGCGGCGTCCCGCTGGCCGCGGCGCCGGGCCGGACGCCGGATGCCTCGCCTTCCATCGTTGGCCTCCTTCATGGTGAACGCCGGCGTGCGCTGGATCGCAGCTGCCCGAGCCACCACCCCGCCGGATCACCGGCAAGCCGCTGTTCCAATTTTGGAAATGGTACCATATGTGGGATCAGAGAAGGATGAACCCGTTCGAACTGGTCCTGCACCCGGTGCGGCTGCGCATCGTGCACGCCATGTCCGGTGGGCGAACGCGCACCACGTCCGACCTGTGCGCCAGCCTGCCCGACGTCCCCAGGACCACCCTGTATCGGCACGTCGGCCTGCTGGCCGAGGCAGGGGTCCTGGAGGTCGTCGGAGAGCAGCGGGTTCACGGCGCCGTCGAACGCCGCTACCGGCTGCGCCGCGAGCGCTCGGTGATCGACGCCGACCAGGCCGCGTCGATGTCGCTGGAAGACCATCGTCGCGGGTTCGCCGCGGCCATGGCCGCCCTGCTGGCCGAGTTCAACGCCTACCTCGACCGGGAGCACGCCGACCCGCTCGCGGACTCGGTTTCCTACCGCCAGGGCCCGCTCTGGCTCAACCAGCAGGAGCTCGCCGAGCTCATCGGCGAGATCCGCGGCGCCATCCTGTCCAGGTGGGACAACCGGCCGGCGCCGGACCGCAGACCGTACCTCCTGAGCACGATCCTGTTCCCGATCGAAGCGCCGCCGCAGCACGGCGGCGAGGCGCCGACCCCGGCCGGCGGAGCCGCGCCCAGTGGGCCCGGCCGCGGCGCTCGCCGCGACGCCCGCCCATCGAGCGGGCCTGGGCGGGCGCGGCGTGAGCCGAGGTCAAACCCGAGCGCGCCCGAGCCCTTCCCCGATGGCTGAGCCTCGAGGCCTCACCCGGTCGGAGGCGGCGCCGGCGCCTGGCTGAGCACCGGGGGCCGCGGGACTCCACGCTCCGGCCGGGACACCGGCCCGAAGCCGGCCGGTCCGGAAGTGGTGCCGGCGCGGGGATTCGAACCCCGGACCCTGGGCTTAAAAGGCCCCTGCTCTTCCGGGCTGAGCTACGCCGGCCCGCTCCGTCATTTTGCCGGCCCGCCCGGGCCACCCGCCGCCGGTACCACCGCCCCACCGGTCCAGGTGCGATCATCGAGATCTGGTGAGCGACCACTTCGACCGCTGGGCGCTGACCTACGAGCGGGACCGGCGGTCGCGCTGGTTGGGGCGACTCCAGCAACGGGTGCTGGCCCTGCTCGAGCTGGGCCCCGAGGACGTGCTCTGCGACGTGGGCTGCGGCTCGGGGGCGGCGGTGAGGGCGGCGGCCGCGGTCGGCGCCACCGCCATCGGGGTCGATCCCTCCTCGGGGATGCTGGCCCGGGCCCGTTCCCTCGCCTCGGGGATGGAACGCGTCCACTTCGTTCGGGGCACCGCCTCCTACCTCCCCCTGGGCGACGGTGCCTGCACGGCGGTGCTGTGCACCACCTCCTTCCACCACCACCCGGACCCGGCCGCCTCGGTGGCCGAGATGGCGCGGGTGCTGGCCCCGGGCGGCCGGCTGGCGCTGGCCGACTTCAGCACCGACTCCTGGCAGGTCCGGATCGGGGACTGGTTCATGCGCCGCTGGGACCGCGACCACGTCGGCCTTCCCTCCACGCCCTCTCTGCTGGCCCACGCCGCCCGGGCCGGCCTGGCCGAGGCCCGG
>DASRBU010000567.1:0-3149 GCA_035653475.1 Candidatus Dormiibacterota bacterium
AGGCGGGGGTTGCAGGCGCCCAGGATCCGGTAGGGCCGGAACTCCGCCCCCAGCTTCTGGCGCAGGGTCTCGCGGACGTCGATCTCGGTGAGCACGCCGAAGCCCTCCTCGACCAGCAGCTCGCGCAGGCGCCGCTCCGCCGTGACCATGTCCGCTGGGACCTCGACGGTGAACCCGTGTCGCTCGCGTCGCATCATCGTTCCTCCATTAATACTGTACCCCCTAGGGTATAAGCGTCCGGAGACGGCGGAGGACGCTCGATGGACGAGGGACGAGCTCGAAAGGCGCCACCAGGCCACGGCGATGGCGGCCCACCCCGAGACGCCGAGGTACAGGCCGGGCGAGACCCCGCGCAAGCCGGCCGACCGTGCCCGCCGCTCCATCGCCGGACCGTGGTCCTCCCGACCCCGTCTCGGCGGCGAGGAGCCGGTGCCGGGCGGCGCGGCACTCGGGGCCCAGCCGCCCTGGGCCGTCGGCCGTCTCCTCTCCCCACCGCGCGATGAGCCGCCGTGGGCGGAGTTCGCCTTCGCCGTCGACGTCACCGCCCGGTCCGAGCGCGACGGGCGAGCGCTGGCCGCCTGCGTTCCACCTTCCAGCCCGAGTGACCACCCCCTCCCGATCCGCTGCGCGACGGATCGGCACCAGGGCCAGCTGCTCCGCGTCACCGCCGTCGAGGTGTTGGGCTTCGCCTCGCCGCCGCTCAGCGGTCCCACGCCGGTCCCGCCCGGCCGACCGAACCCCTCCGCCCGCCCTCACGGATTGGTCCGCCCGGCGGCACCCTCCACCACCCGCTCCACGAAGCTGGGCTCGGGCAGCGCGCCCTCGAAGCTCACCCGGTCGTTGATCACCACCTTGGGCACCCCGTAGACCTGGTAGCGCCGGGCGACGAGAGGGAACTCGGCCACCTCGATCACCTCCGCCGTCACCCGGTCGCTCTCGACCGCCATCTGGTGGGCCAACCTGGCCGCACGTGGGCAATAGGGTCAGGTGGGCGTGACCAGGACCTTGACCTCGACCGGGCCGGGAAGGGACCTCAACCGCTCGCGGGTGACGGCGGAAAGGGCGGTGGAGCCGCGCGAGACGTCGCCCAGGGCCTCGAGCAGGACCGCGAACTCGTAGCCGGCGGGCACGCCCACGTAACGCAACATGCCCGCGTTCCGCCCCTCCAGAACCATGGTGGGGATGTGCTCCACTCCCAGTCGCCGGGCCTCGTCGGCGTCGGCGACCAGGTCCCGCACCTCCAGCCGCAGTCGGTCGGACAGCTCCGTCAACTCTCGGAGCAACTGCTCGGTTTCGCGACAGGTCTCGCACGGAACCGTGGGCGCGCCCAGAGGCGAGGTCGACTGGGTGAAGAGCCGCACGGTCACGCTCCCCTCCAGCCGCTTCGCCAGGTGGTCTCGGACCTGCATTCGTTCACGCTGGCCCAGCAACGCCATGGTCGCCCTCCTGTCCTGGTCGAACCCCGCCGCCCGGTTCGTCGTCGATGCTTCGAGACTGCCACCTCTCAGCGCCGCCCCCCAAGTGTCGAACGTCCCCGACCGCCCGGGACCTCCGCCGGCGCCCCCCTCCGCCTCGAGCACGGAGCTCGGCCGGCGCTTCCCGAGCGACCTCCCGTCGCCGCGGCGGAGCCCTGGTCATCCCACTGTCATCCCGCGCCCGCCGAGGGCGAGCGGGGAGCGCGTCCGCCACCCCCCTGCCCGGAGCGTGAGGGACGTCGGTCACAGGCGGACCGGCCGCCGGCCCCTGCCCGGCCACCTGCTGGAGCGAGAGCCCGAGCCACAGCCGGCCATCCGCCGGCGACCTGGAATACCCAGATACCCTGGGGGGTATAAGCCGACGTGGAGTACCGAGATCTCGCCGAGCTGCTGGCGGCGCTCCGGCGCATCGAGGGCCAGGCCCGGGGCATCCAGCGGATGATCGAGGAGGGACGGCCCTGCGACGAGGTGGTGCGGCAGGTGTCGGCCATGCGCGGCGCCGTCGATCGCTTCAACCACCGCCTGGTCGCCAGCAACCTCCGGGCCTGCCTGGAGGACGCCCAGCTGGGGCCGGAGCTGAGACACCGCCTGGAGGTCGGCCTGCGGGCGTTGTCCGAGATCCGCAGTTGAACGGTCGAAGCGAGGTGATGACATGGGCCTGATCGACGAGGGGACCAGGCAACAGCTCCGGGAGCGCCTGGCCGCAAGCCTGGAGGGCACGGTCGAGCTGCGCCTCTACCGGCGTCCGGGCAGCGGTCGGCTGGTCCTCCCCAGCGGGCTGGGCTGCCCGACCTGCGACGCCGCCGAGGAGCTGGCGCGGACGCTGACCGAGATCGCCCCCGACCGGCTCCGCCTGACCGTGGTCGACGTGAGCCGGCAGCCGGCGGAGGTAGAGGTCGTCCCCAGCCTGACCGTGGGCGTCCCCGGCGACGAGAGCCGGATCGTGTTCCAGGGCCTGCCCGCCGGATACGAGTTCGCAACCCTGCTCGACGCCGTCGAGCGCGCCTCCCGGGGCGAGCACGGGCTCTCTCCGGACACCCTGACCTGGCTGGAGGGCCTGCGCAGCGAGGTCGAGCTGATGGTCTTCGTCACCCCCGGCTGCCCCTACTGCCCCCAGGCCGCCTCCATGGCCAACCGCATGGCTCTGGCCTCGTCCCGGGTGCGCTCACTGGTGGTGGAGGCCAACGAGTTCCCCGAGCTGGCCGACCGGTACCGGGTGCAGGGGGTACCGAGGACGGTGGTGAACCGCACCGGGGCCTTCGTGGGGGCGCTGCCGGAGGCGAGCTTCGTGGCCTCGGTGCGCAGCCTGACGACCGGGGAGGCCGCCTAACCGCCGAGCCGGGCTCCGGGGCCGCCCCGATCCGGAGGGGCGGGGCGAGCGCCGTCTCCCCCGCCCAGCGGCCGCGCCGCCTGTGCCATGCTCAGGTCTGATGGCGCCGTCCTTCCCCTCCATCCCCGTCCACCTGGAACTGGGCCGCAAACGGACCTTCGCCTGCGCGGTCGACTGGCCGGGCTGGTGTCGCTCGGCAAGGGATGAACTGGGAGCCCTGGAGGCGTTGGTCGCCGTCGCCCCCCGCTACGCCCCGGTGGCGGCGGAGGCGGGCCAGGTCTTTCCCTCATCCGTCGCGCTCGACGCCCTGACCGTGAGCGAGCGCCTCCCGGGCTCGGCGACCA
>DASRBU010000568.1:0-12206 GCA_035653475.1 Candidatus Dormiibacterota bacterium
GTCCTGCTCGGAGATGAACCCCATCGTGTTCTCGGAGAAGACCACACCGAACCCGAAGGTGTCGCCGGCCCGGTTGCGCTCGTGGACGGTGATGCGGTGGCCGGGGTTGGCCTGCTTGGCCAGGACCGAGAAGTAGAGACCGGCCGGTCCGGCGCCGATGACCACGATCTCCAGCGGCCGCGAACGCGGGGCAGCGCTGCGCACGGTTGCAGTCCTATCACACGGCGGGGGGCGGAGGCCCGGGCGGGCCCCGGGCCTCCGGGTGGCTCTGGGCGTTCCTCGAGCGGCGCGGAGCCGGCGCCGGCGGGCCGGAGGCGAGGTACGGAAGGGGCATCTCGTCGGGTGGGCCACCGTGGCCCCGGTTGCGCGTCGGCGTGGGGCGCCTCACGCCCGTCGCACCGATCGGCTCAGGCCGGCGAGGAGGGCCGTGAGCTCGATCGCGATCGCCGAGCCCCAGAAGAGCAGGCCCAGGTCACGCCCAGCCACGACCCCGGCCAGGGCCAGCGCTGGCGGCTCCAGGCCGACGGAGGCCAGCATGGCGAGCGACATCACCCGGCCCTGCAGGTGGGTCTCGGTGCGCCGCTGCATCCAGCTGATGACGTAGGTGGTGGCGGCTCCCTCGATGATCCCGGTCACGAGCATGACCGCGAGCAGCGCCGGCAGCGTCGGCGCCCAGCCGGCCGCCGCGATCCCCGCCCCCAGCAGGGCGACCACGATCACCGTCAGCCGGCCGAACCGGGCCGGCGCCGGGCGGGCGCCGGCCCCGAGCGAGCCGAGGGTGGAGCCCAGGCCCCAGGCGGCGAAGGCGCTGCCCAGCGCCACCGACCCCTGGCCGAACCGCGCGTGGGCGAGGGCGGGGAGCCCTACCTCGATCGCACCCAGTGCGAAGAGGTTGAGGGCCGAGATCACCAGGAGGATGGCCCGGAGCGGCACGTCGCCCCAGACCTGGACGATGCCGTCGCGCACCTGGTGCAACGGGCTGGCGGCGGAGGCGACGGCGCCGCCGGCCGGCAAGGGCAGGACCAGCAGGCCGGCCAGAGTCGAGCCGGCGGCGTCGGCGCCGAGGGCGGCTCCGGCCCCCACCGTGGCCACCACGCCGCCGGCGGCGGCCGGGCCCAGCACCATGGCGGCGGTGCGGCCGAGGTTCAGGAGGGCGTTGCCCGCCTCCAGCTGCTCGTCCGTCACCAGTCGGGGCAGCAGGGAGGCGCCGGCGGGGACGAAGAAGGCCGTGGTCGCGCCCACCAGGACCGCGGCGGCGAACAGGTGCCAGGGCTGCACCGAGTCGGTCAGGGTCAGCGCGGCGAGGGCCGCGATCACCGCGCCGCGGATCAGGCCGGCGGCCAGCATCGTGTTCCGCGGCGAGAAGCGGTCGCTCGCCACGCCCCCGAGCAGCATGAGCGCCGCCTGCGGCACCGAGGCCGCCGCCAGCACCGAGCCCACGGCCAGGTTGGAGCCGGTGAGCTGGAGGGTCAGCCAGGCCACGGCCACGTAGTTGAAGAAGCCGGCCAGCAGGGAGGCGAACTGCGAGCTCCAGAGGAGCCGGTAGGGCCGGGACCGGAGCGGGCCTCCCAGCCGCCCGCGCCCCGGCCCGGGAGCGATGTTATCGCCATCAGCATACTGCGTACACATAACTCCAGTATATGTATGCGCCGTATACTCGTCAAGGCCATGCGACGTGCGGACGCGGCCGGGCGGCGGCTGACCCGGGAGGCGATCGTGGCCCGGGGTCTGGAGATCGGTGGCCGGGAGGGGCTGGAGGCGGTCAGCCTCCGGCGCCTGGCCGCCGACCTGGGCGTGACCCCGATGGCGCTCTACCGCCACGTGCGGGACAAGCAGGACCTGGTCAACGCCATGACCGAGGCGGTCCTGGAGGGGCTGGACCTCACGGCCGGGTTCGAGCCCTCGATGGGCTGGACCGATCGGATCCGGCGGGCCCTGCTGAACTTCAGGGAGCAGATGGAGGCGCGACCCCTGGCCCTCCCGCTCGCCATCGCCTACAGCGGCGAGGGCCCGCCCGCCTTCTGGCGGATGAACGAGGACCTGCTCGGCATCCTGCTCGACGCCGGCTTCGCCCGGCGCGAGGCGGTGGTCTTGCTCCGGGTCCTCTCCAACCTCGTCGCCGGCTACCTCCTGCTCATGCGCCAGGGCCGCGACCAGCTCCCGAAGGACCTGGACGACGTCGCCCTCGACCTCCTCCGGAGGCGGGTCGAGCTGGTCCAGCTGAGTCTGCCCCGGGACCGCTTCCCGCACACCGTGGCCAGCGCGCGGGAGGTGGCGGAGGTGTGGACCAGCGACCCCGATCAGTGGTGGGACCGCACCGTCGACCTGATCGTCTTCGGGCTGGAGCGGATGCTGGAGCGGGGCCGGGGGCGGCCGCCGCGTCCTGCCGACCCGGCCCCGTCCGGATAGGCGCCGTCCGGGGGTCTCCTCATCGGCGGCCCCGGCCCGGGTCGCCCGGTGGAGGCGCGTCGTCGATACCAGTCGTGGCCCCGGGCACGACCTCCGGTGGTCATCCCGCGCCGCCCGATCCCGCTGGGAGGGTGACGGAGCCGCTTCCCGACGCCGGTCCCGGCCGCTGGACGTGGTCGCGGTGCGGTTTGCCCATCCGTTGCCGGCCGGCCACCCTGGGGACCCCGCCAACCAGATCCTGCGGACGGTGGGCGCGCCTCGCCCGGGCCGCCCGCCGGTGATCAGGGGCCGGCCGGTGGGGGGGCCCGGACGTGCGGCTGGATGGGGAGCCGGCGAACGCGAGCCCCGGGGAGATCTCCCCGTTGACCGTCGACCTACCTACCCGGGGGCCGGGGGCTGACCTCCCGGGCCGGGCACCGTGTGCTCATCGACCTGCCGTATCGATGGAGCACGGGCCGGGAGGCGTGGCTCGGTCCCGCGGTCCCGGGGACCGGCGCCGGCGGCCGGGAGACGGTGGATACGATTGCCGGGGGCGCCGTCGTGCCGGGCGGCGTTCGCGGTGATGGTTTGGAGGGGTCATGGCCGACTTCCCGGATTCGCATCGAGACCTGCTCGACGCCCAGGTGGGGATCCTCTCGACCGTGGGGGACACGGGGATCCCGCACACCACCGCCATCTGGTTCCTCCACGACGAGGAGGATGGCGAGCTCAAGAGCTGGCTGAGCGACGCGCGCCAGAAGGTCAAGAACCTGATGAAGCGGCCGGAGTTCAGCTTCTTCATCCTGGACGTGGCCAACCCGGCCCGTTACCTGGCCGTGCGCGGCCGAGCCGAGCTGGCGCCGGATCCCGACTGTGTCTTCGGGGAGCGGGTGGGCAAGAAGTACGGTGTCGACGTTCGACGGCTGCTGCAGGAGGGAGAGACGCGGTACGTGGTGACCTTCAGGCCCTGGAGGATCATGGTTCGCTGACGGGGACCGGGCGGGTCGAGCCCGGGTTCCGGGGGGTTCTCGCTCCGGCCAAGCCAAAGGGCCGCGGGCCGGGGTGCTCCTCCCGGCCGCGACCGGTCGGCCCCGAGCCGGGCCGGCCCGGAACCGGTCGTGTTCCCCCGGGGATATCGGTGGAGCGCGGCCGGGCACCCGCCGCCCGATGACGCCCGGTCGCACCGTGGGCGGGAGGTCGAGGGGTTCAACCGGCGGCCGCGCCCGGGACGCACCTCATGCGCGGCGTCCGCGCCCTCTCGGGGCCGCACCGTGGACCGCAGCGGCGGGTGGAGCGTTCGATGCTCTGGCAGCGCGGGACCGACCGCGGCCTCCCCGACCTCGGCTTCGACGTCGGCTTCACCGACTCGGGGAGCGGGCAGAGGCGGCGAGGCAGCCGGCCCCGGCCTGCGCCTCGGTCAGTGATCGCCCTCCACCCTGGGCAGAGATGTCCGGTCGAGGTCGAGCCGGTCCTTGACCGCCGCCGTCCACCAGCTCGGGTCGAAGCGGTACTCGATGAGGGAGTCGGCTCCGGCCTCCGGCAGCCGGATGGTGAAGGAGCATTCGCCGACCTTCCCGAAGCGCACGGAGCCGGAGGTGAGGGCCACGATGACCTCGACCAGCACGCCCAGGGCGGGCCGATGGCCGGGCTCGACCTCGATGTGCCCCCACACCGGCACGGTGGCGCCGAAGAACGGGGGAGGCACCCGGCCGGTGCTCGGATCGCTCGGCGGGGGCAGGAGGACGTGGACCGGCTCCCCCGCCGTGCGCCAGTCGTGGATGCGATCGGCCACGTCGGCGGCCGTGCCCACCATGACGGCGGTGCGCAGCATCCCGTAGGGCAGGGGAGGGTACACCGCGATCGCGTTCTCCACCTCGAATCGGTAGGACAGGTATCCCGACTCGGGGGCGGGTGGGAACCGTACCACCGCGAACCAGTTGGTGACCCACCAGCGCTCGTCGGCGGGCGTGACCCCAGGGCTGGGGGCGCGCCAGTCGGCGGGCTCGCCGTCGAAGGTGACGGTGCCGGGCCCGAGGTAGGTGGCCTCGATCGCCCCCTCGGTGTCGGGATCGCCGGGCGTCTGCCGGCTCCCCTCCTGCAGGGTGGGGACGGGGATCGGGTACCATCGCCCGGCCAGCCGGATCGCCGTCTCGACCTCGCGCCGTGCCGGCTGGCCGACCAGCCGGCCCACCGGCTCCCTCAGCTCGGCCAGCAGCCGGCGGCGCGCACCCAGCAGCCGGTCGCTCACCTCGGTGGGGAGGTCGGCCAGGTTGTCCATCAGGTAGCGATCCAGCCGGTCGAGCTTCGCCGCCGCCAGGTGATACTGGGTCATCCGGTCGAGGGCGCTGACGGCGATCCCCATGCTCTCGTCCTGTCCCATCGGAGACATCGTCGCACACGCGATCTCCGGTGGCGTCTCCGGGAAACGGTGTCCGGCCAGGGAGGCGGACCGGCGCGGACCGTGCCCGACCGCGATGGCCGGACCCGGCGCCCGCTGCTATCCTCGCGGCGTGGAGCGGCGCCGTCTAGGGCGGACCGGGCTCCGGGTCCCCCGGCTTGGCTTCGGGTGCGGGGCGGTGGGAGGGCTCATGGTCCGGGGCGAGGCCGGCGAGCGGCTCCGGGCGGTCGGGCGGGCGCTGGAGGCGGGCGTGCGCTACTTCGACACCGCACCCCTCTACGGCGACGGGCGCTCGGAGGAGAACCTGGGCCGGGCCCTGGCCAGGCTGGACCAGGGGCGGGAGGCGCTGGTCGGCACCAAGGTGCGGCTGAGCGCCGCCGACCTGGAGCACCCCGGCGCCGCCGTCCGCCGGTCGCTCGAGGGGAGCCTGCGCCGCCTGGGCCGCGAGCGGGTGGAGCTGTTCCAGCTCCACAACCCGCTGGGCACCGCCGGCCCCGATCGGCGCCCGGTCGCCGTCGACGAGCGCCTGGCGCTGGGGGAGGTGGCCGACGCGATGCGCCGCGCGGTCGAGGACGGCCTCGCCGGCCACGTCGGCTTCACCGGGCTGGGCGAGACCGCGACGCTGCGCCGCGTGCTCGTGTCCGGCCGCTTCGAGACCGTCCAGGCCTACTTCAACGCCCTCGACCCGAGCGGCGTGCATCCCGGCGCAACCGGCGGCGAGCAGGACTTCGACGGCCTGATCGGTCAGGCCACCGCGGCGGACGTGGGCGTGATCGCGATCCGCGTCTACGCCGCGGGCGCGCTCGCCGCGACCGCGCGGCGGCACCCGATCGCGGGCGAGGTCGACGCCGCCCTGGCCGGCGCGGGCTACGAGGAGGACGTGGACCGGGCGCTGCCGCTGGCCCGGCTGGCCGCCGAGCTCGGGCTGGAGGGCGGCCTCGAGCTGGGGCTGCGCTTCGCCCTCGCCGCCCCCGGCGTCTCGGTGGCGCTGGTCGGCCTGTCCAGCCTCGAGCACCTGGAGGCGGCGCTGCGCTGGGAGTCGCGCGGCCCGCTCGACCCGGCCGCGGTGGACCGGGTCGTGGCCCTGGCCTGCGGGCGCGCCTGACCGCTGCCCTCCTCGCTTGCCCTCGGGCCGTCGTGGCCCCCGGCCGGTCTCGACCCGCGCCGGGCCGGCTATCCACGGCCACGATTCGGTGAGGTCGGTGGGGCCTAACCGTCGGAGACGGGCGTGGCCACGGCGGGCCGCGGCTGGTGATGTGCCTGCGGTCGCGGCACCGAGGCGAAGGGGGGTCGCGAGAACCAGCCGGGCAGCGCTCGGCGCAGGGCCTGGGGCCCGTACACCTCGAGGCCCCCGGAGCGGATGGCGTCGTACCAGCCGAGGTCGCCACGCCAGACCTCGACCATGCGCCGGAGGCTGGCCGTCACGCTCACCGCGACGGGGTGGCCCGGGTCCGCGTCGCAGACGTCGACCTCGTCCGGGGTGATGACCATCCACCAGTGGCGGGTGCCAGCGGCCGCGTCCGGGAAGGTGAACTCGATCACCGTCCGGCCGGGCGGAAGCGCCCTGCGCTCCACGTTGCGCCGCATGTCCCACAACAGCAGCTTGGGATCGAGGTCCCGGTCGCCCAGCTCTCCGATCCAGCGGGTGCCCCAGGCACCCAGCGCCTCGATCACCGGTCGCAGCTCGTGGCCCGCCTCGGTCAGCACGTATTCGACGCCGGCTCCGTCCGCCCCCTCAGTTCGCCGCTCCAGGACGCCGGCCCGGGCGAGCTGGTGGAGCCGCTTGGAGAGCAAGGCGGGCGACATCCGGGGCAGGCCGCGGCGCAGCTCGTTGAAACGGCGGCTTCCGGAGAGCAGCTCCCGGATCACGAGCAACGTCCAGCGCTCGTCCAGTAGCTCCATCGCCTTCGCCACCGGGCAGAACTGGTAGTACGAGGATCCCACCTCCCCTGAGGTTAGCCCCCCGGGACCGGCCTGCCCAGCCTCGGTACAGATCTGGTACTGGAGCAGGCGACCGCCGCGCCATATGGTTCGCCCGGTTGCATCGACCACGGATTCCTGTGAAGCGACGAGGAGACCCGAGATGAGCGAGGCGATCACCACCGACCCCCTCGATCGTGCCCTCAAGGCGAGGCACCGGGCCATGTGGGCGCTCGGCGATTACCCGGCTCTGGCCGTCGAGACCATCCCTGGCCTCGGCACGGCGCTGGTCGAGGCCTGCCGGGTGAAGCCCGGGGACGTGGTTCTGGACGTCGCCGCCGGCTCGGGCAACGCCGCCATCCCGGCGGCGCTGGCGGGGGCGAAGGTCGTGGCCTCCGACCTCACCCCGGAGCTGCTCGAGGCCGGTCGGCGGCAGGCGAGGGAGCGCGGGGCCGAGCTGCAGTGGCGGGTGGCGGACGCGGAGGCCCTGCCCTTCGCCGATGACGAGTTCGACGTCGTGCTCTCCTGCGTGGGGGTCATGTTCGCCCCCCACCACCAGGCCGCGGCCGACGAGCTGGTCCGTGTCTGCCGCCCGGGGGGAACCATCGGCCTGCTCAGCTGGACGCCGGAGGGCTTCGTGGGCCAGATGTTCGACACCATGAGGCCCTACACCGCCGCCCCGCCGCCCGGCGCGCAGCCTCCCTTGCAGTGGGGCCGTGAGGACCACGTCCGGGCCCTCCTCGGCGACCGCGTAACCGACGTCACCGTCCAGCGGCGGCTGCTCGAGGTGAGCCGTTTCGCCTCGCCCGAGGAGTTCCGCGACGACTTCAAGGCGCGGTATGGCCCCACCGTCGCTGCCTACCGCGGCATCGCCAACGATCCCGAGCGGGTGGCCGCGCTCGATCGCGACCTCGCCGAGCTCGCCCGCCGCCACGATCGCGGCGCGGGGAGGACGGTCATGGACTGGGAGTACCTGCTGCTCACGGCCCGAAAGCGGGCCTGACCACGGCTTCGGTGCCGGGGCCGCGAGCCCGTCGCGCCGGCCGCGCTCCCGGCGAGAGGGCGGCCTTGCTCCCTTCGGCACCGGAGGTGTCGGCCCCCTCTGGTGGCTGGGTTCCGGGGGCGGCGGGCGGCGGGGCGGCGGATGGTCGCCGCCTCGGTCCTCGCCCCTCCCGTCCGTCCCTTGCTCCCGCCCCGGACCGGACGGTCCGGGGATGCGCCGGGGCAGTGCCGTCCGTCGGCCCCTCGCCGGCGCCGCTCGACGGAGCGCCCGATCGTCACCCGACCTCGGGCTCCTGCATCGAGGTGCGGTGCCGAGGGAGCGGGTCTCGATCGCCTCCAGCAGGTCGGTGGCGCCTGGCCCGCGTCACCCCCGGCGCCGCATCCGGCGGCGCGGCTCCTCCCCCGGCCGGCCGCCGCCCGGCAGCGGCCCGTTCGCCTCCCCGATGCGGCCGATGGCCGAGGCGGCCGGGAGCGAACCGGCACCGACCGCCCCCGCGGCCTCGGGTGGGGGACGTGATGGCGGTCCATCTCGGGCGGCCGCGCTCCACCCTCTTCGCCGGGGGACCGACCCCTCGGCCGGGGACGGGGGCCGGCCTGGGGCCGGTCGCTCGTGCCCTCCGACGTCGGTCAGACGGCGGCCACCGGCGCTCGGGCCAGGAACTCGCCGATCAGCGTGGGCACGTTGGGGTCCATGCCGACCACGGTCATGGCGCCGGCGTCCTCGGGACGGCCCTCGGGGGTGCGGTTGGTCAGCGTGTAGCCATGGGCCACCATGGCCACGGTGACCAGCCTGGTCGGCCGTTCCCAGCGGGCGCGGTACCGGCTGATCGCCTCGATGGGATGGACGCTCCCCGCCCAGGTCTCCTCGTCCGTGTAGAGGACGATGCCGTCCAGGTCGCTCCAGCCCTGGATGGCGTGGAGGATCGGCGCGGCGCAGTCGGTGCCCCCGCCGAGGCGCGCGTGCATCCGCTTCGCCGCCTCTGCGAGACCCGCGATCGAGGTCTCGCGGTCGAGGTGGAGATCCATCACCCGGGTGTCGAAGGCGAGGGCCACCGCCCCCGGCTCCGTGCGCAGGGTGATGGCCGCCATCACCGTGCCGGCCAGGGCGGGGGAGAGGTTCGGCAGCTCGAGAATGGGCGGGCCCCCCATCGAGCCGGAGAAGTCGACGGCGGTGAGGATGCGGCGGCCGCTCGGCCGCAGGTTGCCGAAGCTGGCGAAGAAGGCGGCCTCGAGGGCCTCGGCCACCTCCGGCACCGGCTTCCAGGAGAGGTGGCCCCGCAGGCCGGCTCCCGCCGCGTAGGTGGCGTGGGCCAGGAAGAGCGCGAAGGGATGGACGCGGGCCCGCCGGAGCCGCTCGCCGTCCTCCAGGCGGCGGACGACCTCGTGCGCGTGCTCGCCGCCGGGCGCGATCAGGCCCAGGTTGGTGAGGCGGCCGAGCTGCCGGATCATCGCCGTCGTCGGCATGCTCGCGAAGAGGGCCTCCTGCACGGCCAGGTCCCGGGCGAAGCGGTCCGGCACTGCCTCCCAGGGCAGACGGTGGTCGCGCACCAGTCGGGCGGCCCGGGCCGGGTCCGTCTCCGCCTGGAGGCGCTCGAAGGCTTCGACCATGGCGGGCAGGTTGGCCGTCGCTCGGCCGTGGCGCGGGCTGCGCGGCCGATCCTGCGCCCGACGGTTGAGCACCCAGTCGATGACCGGCCGCCGCTCGTCATCGGGGCTGAGCAGCGGCCTGGAGCGGCGCACGACGTCGGCCAGCGTCCAGCCCTGGCGCTGGCGGTACTTCACCGCTTGGTAGGCGAGGTCGGCCGCCGTCTTGCTGGTGAGCCAGCCGTTGAAGGCACGCCTGGAGACGCGGCCCCAGCCGGGCCTGGCGCCGACGGCCCTGGTGGCTTCGGCCAGCGAGGTGAGCGCGGTGAGGGTCCGGCAGACGCGCGGCGTCGCCTCGGCGGCCTTGCGTCGGGTCTCCAGGTCGGGAGCCGTGCGCAGGCAGAGCGCCAGGGCGAGGATGGCCGGCTCCTGGCGCGGTGCGCGCCCCGACTCGGACACCTGCACGATCTGGTCGACCACCCAGGGACCCTTGCCGGCCTCGAGGAGTCGGTCGACGACGAGCGCGTTCTCGCGCGTCAGCTCCGGGGCCGAGGCGTAGTAGGAGCCCTCGGCGCTGCCGAGGACCAGGAAGCGCCAGAGTCGCTCCTCGTCGGAGAGCGGGTAGACGTAGCCGCCGGCCCGGTTCGGCACCATCTGCGGTGCCTCCGGGATGGGCAGGCTCTGCGGCGTGGAGCCGAGGTGCCGCAGGTATCGACGCATCCTTACCTTACCTTCCTCGGTGAGGCCGACGAGAGAGGCGAGCGCAGGAGGATCAACCGCCGGACCGGTTGCCCGAGGCCTCGGCGAGGTGATGCCTCCCGGCGGCGACGGCGGCTCGAGGGCTCGCGCGAGGAAGGAAGTATAGGGTCCGGGGGAGGAGGGGGCGAGCGTGGGAGTGGACAACCGCTGGCGCCGAAGCGCCCTGCCGTCGGGGATCGAACCCGAGACGCACAGATCCTCGAATCTGTTGCTCTGCCAGCTGAGCTACGGTAACGGCCGCCCGAGCAGCTCGCCCGGGGGCATGGTAGCACGTGCCGGGGAGCGGGGGAGAACCTCCCGGTCGCCGCGCCGTCCCCCGTCGTCACCCGGTGGGGCGCGTCCGGTGGGCGTCCGGCCGGCTCGAAGGCGTCTCTCGCCGTTGGCCCCGGTCGGGGGCGCCGGCGCCGATCACCTGGTGGGGCTGGACCGTGCCCCTGCTTGGCTCGCCGGCCCGGCCACCCGCTACCCCGGTGGTCAGGTGGCCGCGGTGGTCCCGGCGCCGGGCCACGACGCCGATGCCGGCGGCGCGCCGCAGAGCCGTGCGTAGCGACCGGGGGTGAGGCCGAAGGTGGCCTTGAAGGCGCGCGTGAGGTGCGCCTGGTCGGCGAAGCCCGCGTCGAGGGCGAGGTCGGCCAGCGACGCACCCCGGTGCAGTCGGCGGCGGGCGTGGTCGAGCCGGCGGGCGAGCGAGTAGCGGTAGGGGCTCGTCCCGTGCCGTGTCCTGAACTGACGGGCGAACTCGTAGCGACTCAGGCCGGTGATCGCCTCCAGCTCCTCCGATCGCACCACGGCAAGCCGTTGCTCCAGGAAGGCCCGGCCCCGTTCGATGGCCAGGTGATCGATTCGGCCCGGCGGGTGCTGGACGTGGCCTCTGGCGCCATGCCGGATCAGGCCTTCGGCCAGGCGGAGGACGAGCGCGTCCAGCGCCAGGGGCTCGGGCGGGAGGCGAAAGGCGCCCACCACCGCCGACCGGAGCGCGGCGTCGTCGAGCACGGGGTCGGCCACGAACGGGAGCGGTGAGGGGCGGCCGGTGAGGTCCTGGGTCGCGGTCGCGATCAGGGCCGGATCGACGTAGAGAATGCGGTAGCCGAAGGGGGCTTCGGTGCCGGCACGCCCGTCGTGGGTCTCGTCCGGATGAGGATCACCACCTGGCCCGGGAGGCTGCGCTCCGTCCGGCCGCGGTAGTCGAACTCCTGCACGCCGATCTCGGTCACCCCGATGGCGTAGGTGGCGTGGCGGTGCCGGCCGAAGGCGGGGCCGCTGAAACGGGCCCGGAGCAGCTCGATCCCGCCCCACGGTCCCCGGCTCGTCACCCACTCGCCGGCGCCGCACGATCGTTCAAGACCCCCACCCCGCCCCGGACCTAGCCTGCCGGCCATGGGGCGAGTCTATCCGCGGTTCCACCGGGCCGGATGACGCCGGAGCACGTCGCCGCCTTCCTGACCTTCGCGCTGGTCGCGGCCGGCACTCCCGGTCCCAGCAACGCCCTGCTGGCCGCCACCGGGGCCGAGGTGGGAACGCGGCGCGGCCTGCCCTGCCTGTTGGGGGTCGTGGCGGGAATGGGGCTGATGATGTTCGCCGTCGCCCTCGGCCTCGGCGGCCTGCTCGTCCACCAGGTCGTGTTCCTGCGAGCGGTGAGGTGGGTGGGGGCGGCGGTCCTGCTCTGGCTCGCCTGGAGGATCGCCACCTCCGGCCGGCGCGCTGCCGGAGGCACCGCGAAGCCGATCGGCTTCGTCGGGGCGGCCACCTTCCAGTGGGTGAACCCCAAGTCGTGGCTGGTCTGCGCGAGCGCCGGCGCGACCTTCCTCGACGCCTCACGCGAGGTGCTGGGCCAGGCCGCCGCCCTCGGGCTCCTGTTCTCGGTCGCCTCCCTGCCCTGCGGCCTCCTGTGGCTGGTCTCCGGCGCTGCGCTGCGGCCATTGCTGGCCTCCGAGCGCCTGGGGCGTGCCCTCAACCGCGCCATGGCGCTCCTGCTGGCCGCTTCGGTGGCCCTGGTCGTCTGGCCCGAGCCCTGATCGGCCGGGCGGGTGGCGGCCACCTCGCGGCCGGGGTACGCCCCGGCCGCCGGCCGAGCCGGAGGCTCAGCCCGGCGAGGCGGGAGCCCGGGGCCCCGGGCCCGGCCGGCGGGGCACGATGCGGGGCTGGATCCAGATCC
>DASRBU010000569.1:0-14847 GCA_035653475.1 Candidatus Dormiibacterota bacterium
CAGACGCTGATGGGGAGGCTGCTCGACTACGGCACCATCGAGATCAACGTGGCCGCGACCCAGGGCACCGAGACCTTTCCCTACCTGCGCTCGCCGGAGCTGCTCCGGGACCAGGTGTACGTGCTCTCCGAGCACGCCCGCAAGTGAGGACGCCGACCCTTCCGGGAGGTGAGCCGTGGCCCGGGTAACGGTGGCGGTTCCCGGCCGTCCCTATCCGGTCCTGATCGGCACCGGCGCCCTCCAGGAGCTTCCCCGGGTGGTGCGCGAGCTGGGCGTCTCAGGGGCGGCGGTGGTGACCGACCGGACCCTGGAGGGGACCTGGGGCGGGGCAGTGCGGGACGCCCTGAACGGCCTCGGCGTTCGCGCCTCGCTCCTGGCCGTCGAGCCGGGTGAGCGGGCCAAGACGCTGGACGGGCTGGCCCAGGTGCTCCGCTTCCTGGAGGACGAGGCCCTCGACCGTCAGGGCGTGGTGGTGGCCGTGGGCGGGGGGACGGTGGGCGATCTGGCCGGGTTCGCGGCCGCGGTCTGGCTGCGGGGCGTGCGCCACGTCCAGGTGCCGACCACCCTGCTGGCCATGGTCGACTCCAGCGTCGGGGGCAAGACGGGGGTGGACACGGCGCGGACCAAGAACGCCATCGGCGCCGTCTGGCAGCCCTCGGCCGTGATCAGCGACCTGGCCGTGCTCGCCACCCTTCCCGAGGAGGACTACCTGGCCGCCTTCGGGGAGATCGTCAAGTACGCCGTGGCCATGGACGGAGCGCTGGCGGACCGCCTCCAGGGCTTCCGCGAGGGGCTGTTGGCGAGGTCGACCGCGGCCCTGGAGCCGGTGGTGGCCCGTTGCGTCGCCCTCAAGGCGGGGGTGGTGGCCGAGGACGAACGCGAGGCGGGACCACGGGCCATCCTGAACTACGGCCACACCGTCGGCCACGCCCTGGAAGCCGCGAGCGGCTACCGCGTCGCGCACGGACGGGCGGTGGCCTTCGGCATGCGGGCGGCGGCCCGGATCGCGGCCAGACTGGGCCGGTGCGCGCCCGAGCTGGTGCACCGGCAGGACGAGCTGCTGGCCGGCTTCGGGCTGCCCGGCCGGCTGCCGCCGGTGGCGCTCACCGAGCTCCTGGCCGCCATCCCGCGCGACAAGAAACGCCGCGCCGGCCGGGTACGCTGGGTGTTGCCGGAGGAGCTGGGGCGTGCCCGCGTCGGCCTGGAGGTTCCGGACCAGGTGGTGGCCGAGGTGGTGGGGGCGCTGGTGCCCTGAGCCCACGGGCGACGGATTGGTATCGTGCGGTACCGGCGCCCCGAGGCGCCGTCGCGGCTCCTGCCGAGCCCTCCGGCCTCCGCGCCGGTGACCGTGGGACGCGGGCGCCTGGAGGACGAGATCACTCACGGTGATGGAGTGTTCCCGGTGATCGAGACGAACGACTTTCGAGTTGGTACGGCCTTCGAGATGGACGGCAAGCTGCTGAGCATCCTGGACGTCCAGCACATCAAGCTGGCGCGGGGCAGCGCCGTCATCAAGGCGAAGCTCCGCAATCTTCAGGATGGTTCCATCTTCGAGCAGAGCTTTCGCAGCGGCGACAAGTACAAGGAGGTGAGGATCGAGCGGTCGGAGGCCACCTACCTCTACAGCGAAGGTGACCTCTTCTACTTCATGGACACGGCCACCTACGAGCAGATCCCGCTCGACCGTTCGCAGGTGGAGGAGGTCCTGCCCTTCCTGGTCGAGGGCAACGCGGTGTCGTTGCTCCGCTACGAGGACACCGTGATCGGGGTCGAGCTGCCGATCACGGTGGAGCTGGAGGTGGTGGACACGGAGCCCGGCGTCCGCGGCGACACGGTGTCGGGCGCGACCAAGCCGGCTCGTCTGCAGACGGGCGCCACCATCCAGGTGCCGCTGTTCGTCAACCAGGGGGACCGGATCCGGGTGGACACCCGTACGCGGAGCTACGTGGAACGGCTCTCGTGAAGCTCGTCGGCGGCGCACCTCCTAATATCCAGGTGATGGAGCACGGAGCCCCTGCCGGCAGCGTTCGGGTGGCCAACGAGGTCATCGCCAGCATCGCGGCCATGGCCGCCCGTGAGGTCGACGGGGTGGCCGGCCTGGACGAGGCGAACGCCCGTCACTTCGGGGACTGGATCAAGCGTGAGACCGCCCACCGCGGCGTGCGGGTGCTGGTCGACGGCGAGCGTAGGATTCACCTGGAGGTCTTCCTGACCGTGGACTCGAACGCAGTGCTGCGCGAGGTGGCCGAAAGGGTGCAGGACAACGTGATCGAGGCGGTCCAGCGCATGCTCGGTCTGGAGGTGGCCGAGGTCAACGTGTTCGTGTCCAGCATCGCCTTCGCCGGCTGACGGCCGGAGATGCCCGGGCCGCGCCGTCGGGCGAGGGAGCTGGCGCTGAAGGTGCTCTTCCAGCTCGAGCACAGCCCGGAGGACGATCCCCGGGAGGTGCTGGCCTACCACGCCCAGGAGGCGGGCGCGGGCCGGCAGGAGGTGGCCTTCGCCGACGAGCTGATCCGGGGCGTGATCGCGCACCGAAGCCAGCTCGACGACACCATCCGGAGCGCCGCCATCAACTGGAAGCTGGAGCAGATGGGGCGGGTGGACCGGATCGTCCTCCGCCTCGCCGTCTACGAGATCACCGTGGCCCGCAACGTTCCCGTCAAGGCGGCCATCAACGAGTCGATCGAGCTGGCCAAGACCTTCTCCGGGGAGGAATCCGGGCGCTTCGTGAACGGCGTCCTGGGACGGGTGGTGGAGTTCGCCGCGCGATGAGCGAGATGGCACCGGGGGGGATCGGGGTGGACGAGCTGCTCGGGCGCCTGGAGGCGGTGGTGGGGCGTCTCGCCGACCCCGCCGCACCCCTGGAGCGCCTGGTGGTCGATTTCGAGGAGGCCCGGCAGCTGGTGGCCATGGCCCGGAAGGCGATCGAGGCGGCGGAGCGCTCGCTCGGTCCCCTCACCCGGCCCGGGCCGCCCGTCGCGGCCGGCGGCCCAGAGTGACGGTTTGCGCTACCTCCTGCCCGCGCTCCTGGCCTGGGCCATCGCCCAGGTCCTGAAGGTGATCGTCAGCTCCATCCGGCGGCGCCGTCTGGACCTGCGGGTGCTGGCCGAGATGGGCGGCATGCCCAGCTCGCACTCGGCCCTGGTGATGGCGCTGACCACGGCCGTGGGTCGGGGACAGGGGGTGGAGTCGGCCGCCTTCGCCATCGCCCTCGTCTTCTCCTTCGTGGTCATGTACGACGCCCAGGGGGTGCGGCGAGCGGTGGGCCGCCAGGCGGCGGTTCTGAACCGGCTGGTGGAGGACATGGTGAGCATGCGCGGCATCCAGGAGGCGCGCCTGCGGGAGCTGCTCGGGCACACGCCGGTGGAGGTGCTGGTGGGCGCCGCCCTCGGGATCGCGGTCGGCTTCGCCTTCTGACCGGCGGCCGAGGCGGGCGCTGGGGACGGCCGGTTGGGCATCATGGCTCTCGGAGAGACGGCGTGTGGCGATCCCAGGTGGAGGTGATGGAGGCCGGGCGGTGAGCTCGGGACGCCGGTCGCGGGCCGAGCCGGGGCGTCGTGCCCGGCCCGATCTGGGATCGCGTGGCGGCGGTCGGAGGACCCGCCTCGACGTGGCCCTCACCGAGGCGGGCCTGGCCGAGTCGCGCGCCCAGGCCCAGGCCCTGGTCATGGCGGGCCGGGTTCGGCTCGAGGGCGAGACCGTGCACGAGCCGGGCCGCCCGGTGCTCCCCGGCGCCCACCTCGAGGTCGTGGCCCGGCCCCGGTACGTGAGTCGCGGTGGCGAGAAGCTGGCCCCGGCGCTCGACCACTTCGGCCTCCGGGTGGAGGGGCGGGTGTGCGCCGACGTCGGCGCTGCCACCGGTGGCTTCACCGACGTGCTCCTGCAACGCGGGGCGGCGCGAGTCTACGCCGTCGACGTGGGGCGCGGGCTCCTCCACTGGCGGTTGCGCCAGGATCCCCGGGTGGTGCTCATGGAGCGCGTCAACGCCCGCTACCTGGCCGGCTTCCCCGAGCCGGTCTCGCTGATCACGGTCGACGTCTCCTTCATCGGCTTGGAGAAGGTGCTGCCGGCGCTGACCCGGGCCGCCCCCGGGGCGGACCTGGTGGTGCTCTTCAAGCCCCAGTTCCAGGTGGGGCGGGATCAGGTGGGGAAGCGGGGGGTGGTTCGGGACTGGGCGGCGGTGGCGGCGGCCCTGGACCGTTTCCGCGCCTGGTGCGCGGAGAGCGGGCTGCGGGTGCTCGGCGAGCTGCCCTCGCCGCTCCCCGGCCCTGAGGGCAACCGCGAGATCCTGATCTGGCTGCGCGCCCCGGACACCGCGCCGTGATCACCTTCCTGCTCCACCCCTACGTCGACCCCGCCCTGCCCGCCGTAAGCGCGGCGCGACGCCTACTCCTGGGGACGGGCGTGGAGTGCCGCCTGCTCAGCCGCGACCGCCGGCGGGCGGTGCCCCGGGCGACGCGGCTGCTGGTGACGCTCGGCGGTGACGGGACCCTGCTCCACGCCGCCCGCCTGGCCGCGCCCCGGGGGATCCCGGTGCTGGGGGTGAACCTGGGCCGGCTCGGCTTTCTGACCGAGCTCGAGCTGGAGGGGCTGGGCGAGGGCCTGCAGCGGTTCCTGGCCGGCGAGTACCGGCTCGACGAACGGATGCTGATCGAGGTCACGGCCGAACGGGGCGAGCGCCGGCTGGGACGGGCTCTGGGTCTCAACGAGCTGGTGGTGCAGCGTGCCACCGAGGGGCTGGCCCGGCTGCGGTTGACCGTGGACGGCCAGGAGGTCGGCGTCATCGACGCCGACGGGGCCATCGTCGCCACCGCGACCGGGTCCACCGCCTATGCCCTGGCCGCCGGCGGCCCGATCCTGGAGCCGACCATCGAGAACCTCCTGCTGGTGCCGATGAACCCCTTCGCGCTGACCGTGCGGCCGGTGATCTTCCCCCCTCATCAGGAGCTGACGCTGGAGCTGCCCCGCAGCCCGGCCACGGCCTCGGTCGACGGCCTCCCGACCTGGCGCCTGCGGCCCGGGGACCAGGTGCGGATCGCCGGCTTCGGCCGGCGCCTGCGCATGGTGCGGTTCTCGCCGCCCGAGCGTTTCTACGCCCTACTGCGACAGAAGCTGAACTGGGGGTTGCCCCTGGTGCCGACCCCGTCGGGGCCGCCGTCCGAGCCGCCCCGGGTGGGGGACCGGGCGCGGGGAGGGAGGGCCGGTGCTTAGGGAGCTCCAGGTCCAGGACCTGGCCCTCGTGGAGCGCGCTCGGGTCGGGTTCGGCCCTGGCCTCAACCTCCTGACCGGCGAGACCGGCAGCGGCAAGTCCCTGATCGTGGACGCCCTGGGCCTGGCGCTGGGCGCGAGGGCAACGCCCGAGCAGGTTCGGGCCGGGGCGGAGCGGGCCCGGGTGGAGGCGCTCTTCGACCTGGAGGACGCCCCGGCCGTCCGACGGGCGCTGACCTCGCTGGGCCAGGAGCCGAACGCCGAGCTGGTCCTCTCCCGGGAGATCGGGCGGCGGGGAGGCGCCCGGATCAACGGGCGACCGGCGACCCCCGGTCAGCTGCGGGAGCTGGGTCGGCTGCTGGTCGGCATCCACGGTCAGCATGAGCAGCGCCTGCTCCTGGACCAGGACGCCCAGACGTCGCTCCTGGACGCCTTCGCCGGGGCACTCGCCGCCCGCGAGGCGGTGGCGGGCGCCCACGCCGCCTGGGCGGCGGCGGTGGCCCGGCTCGACGATCTGCAGCGCCTCCAGGCCCGGGGCCGGCGCGAGGAGGAGTACCTGCGCTGGCAGCTGCAGGAGCTGCAGTCGGCCGGCCTGCGGCCCGGGGAGGACGAGGAGCTGGCCGCCGAGCGCGCGGTCGTCCGCCACGCCGCCCGCCTGCTCGAGCTGGTCGGGGGGGCGATCGAGACCCTGCGGGGGGACGAGAGCCTGTCCTCGGCGGCAGTGTCCCTGCGCCAGGGATCGGAGCTGGATCCCCGCCTGCGGGAGGCGGCGGAGCGACTGGAGGCGGTGACGGCCGAGGTGGCCGACCTGGGCGAGCAGCTGCGGCACTACCTGGAGGCGATCGACGCCGATCCGGCACGGCTGGAGGCGATCGAGTCCCGGCTGTCGCTGCTGGATCGCTTGAAGCGTCGCTACGGCAGCCTGGAGTCGGCGATCGCGGAGCGGGACCGGCTGCAGGCGCAGCTCGCGACCCTGGAGGACCTGGGCGGCGCCATCGAGCGGGCGGGCCGGGAGGCGGCCGCGGCCCGGGCGGCCCTGGAGGAGGCGGCGGCCACCCTCACCAGGCTCCGGGCGGAGGGAGCCGCCCGGCTGGGCCAGGCGGTGTCGAGGGAGCTGACCGGCCTCAGGCTGGAGGGAGCGGTCTTCGAGGTGGGCCTGCACCCCCGTCCCGAGATCGCCGCCGACGGGGCCGAGTCGGCCGAGATGCGGTTCTCGGCCAACCCCGGCGAGGCGCCGGCGCCGCTGGCCCGGGTGGCGTCGGGGGGCGAGCTCTCGCGCGTCATGCTGGCGGTGCGGACGGTGGGGGCGGAGGTCGACCGGCTTCCCACCTTGGTCTTCGACGAGGTCGACACCGGGATCGGGGGCGAGACCGCGGTCCAGGTGGGCCTGCGCCTCAAGGCGCTCGGCGGGCGCCGTCAGGTCCTGGTGGTCACCCATCTGGCCCAGATCGCCTGCTTCGCCGACCACCATCTGGTGGTGGAGAAGGTGCCCGGCCCCGAGGGACGCAACGTGGTCCGGGTCCAGGAGCTGGACCGGGTCGAGGACCGTGCCCGCGAGCTGGCCCGGATGATGAGCGGTGGGGTGACCGAAAAGGCGCTGGCCCGCGCCCGCGAGCTGCTCGAGGAGGCCGGGGGCGCCGCCCGCGCCGGGTGAGGGGAGGGGTGCCCGATGGCGTGCTGCCGTCGGGGTGGACGGCCCGGCGAGGTCCGGCTCGGACCGGGCCGAGGCGTCCCGCGGTGGGGTGGGGGAGGCGCGTCCGGCGCCGGCTATGATTGCCGCCGATGGAGCAGCCCGGCGCGATCCGGCCGCGCCTGGAGGTGACGACCCCCGTCTTCGAGGGGCCACTGGAGCTGCTGCTGGCGCTCGCGGAGCGGGAGGAGATCGACATCTTCCAGGTCTCGCTGGCGGCCCTCACCGACGCCTACCTGGCCGAGATCGCCCGCCTGGAGCGCGGGGACCCCCGGGAGATGGCAGAGTTCCTCTGGCTCGCCGCCCGCCTCCTGCTCCTGAAGTCGGTTCGCCTCCTGCCCGGCGAGCGGCCGGAGGACGAGGAGAGCGAGCTGCTGGGCTGGGAGGAGGACGTGCGGGCCCGGCTCCGCGAGTACCGCATCTACCGGGAGATGGCCGAGCGTTTGATGCAGCGAGCCGCGGCCGAGCCCTTCAGCTTCCCCCCGCCCTCACGTGCGCTTCCGGTCGAGGGGCAGGAGGATCCGCTGCAGCTGGAGGCGTTGGTGGCGGCGTTCCAGGCGGTGCTCTCCCGGCTGCCGCCGCGGCCGCTGGTCTACGTCGGCACCGGCTGGACGCTGGAGGACAAGCTGGAGGCGTTGGAACGGCGCCTGGAGGCGGGCCCCTTCGACCTCCTCGACGTGATCCTGGCCTGCGCCGATCGGCTGGAGGCGGTGGTGACCTTCGTGGCCGTGCTCGAGCTCCTGCGTCGTGGGCGCATCCGGGTGCACCAGCCGCACAACTTCGGCCGGATCATGGTGGAGGCGGCATGAGTGAGATGGCGGCAGCGGTCGAGGCCATCCTCTTCGCTTCCAACCGGCCGCTCAAGCTTCGAGAGCTGCAGCAGGTGATCGGCAGCGACCGGGCCGGGCTGGAGGCCGCCCTGCGCCGGCTGGAGGCCTCGCTGGAGGATCGTGGCCTCATGCTGCAGCGTCATGGCGACGAGGTCCAGCTGGTCACCCGGCCCGAGCTGGCCGGGTACGTGAAGCGAGCCCTGAGGCCGGAGGTGACCGGCAAGCTCTCGCCGGCGGCGTACGAGACGCTGGCGATCGTGGCCTACCAGCAGCCGGTGACCAGGTCGCGGATCGAGGAGATCCGGGGCGTCAACTGCGATCGGGTCCTCGCCAACCTGGAGCTGCGGGACCTGGTGACCGAGGTCGGGCGGGCCCCGGGCCCGGGGCAGCCCAAGCTCTACGGGACCACCATGCGCTTCCTGCAGCTCCTGGGTCTGCGCTCCCTGGACGAGCTGCCCCCGCCGGGCGCCCGGGACGGCACCGGCGGGGAGGCGAGCGTCGAGGAGGGCACGGCCGGGCCGCCGGCCGGGGGGACGGAGCCATCGGCGAGCGCCTGAACCGCTACCTGGCCCGATCCGGGGTGGCCTCGCGCCGGTCGGCCGACCGGCTGATCGCCTCCGGGGCGGTGCTGGTCAACGGGCTCCGGCCCCCGCCCTCGGGATCGCTGGTCGACCCCGAGCGCGACCTGGTCACGGTGCACGGCCGTCGCGTCGCGCCCCGGCCCGCCTCGCGCTACCTGGCCATGAACAAGCCGGCCGGTGCCCTGGTGACGGTGGCGGATCCCCGAGGCCGGCCGACCGTGTTCGACCTGCTGGACGGGCCGGGGGCGGGGCGGCTGTTCGCGGTCGGACGCCTGGACGCGGCCACCACGGGCCTGCTGCTGCTCACCGACGACGGCGAGCTGGCCTACCGCCTCGCCCACCCGCGCTACAAAGTGCCCAAGGAGTACGTGGCCGTGGTACGCGGGGTTCCCGGCCGGCGCGCCCTGGAGGCCCTTCGCCACGGCCTCGAGCTCGAGGACGGGCCCACCCTGCCCGCCCGCGCGGAGCTGCTGGGCGGCGGCGGGGGGCTGGCGCGGGTGCGTCTGGTGATCGTGGAGGGGCGCAACCGTCAGGTCCGGCGGATGCTGGCCGCAGTCGGGCATCCGGTGGAGCGGTTGACGCGGACCGCCATCGGTCCGGTCCGCCTCGGGCGCCTCCGGCCCGGCGGCTGGCGCCGGTTGCGATCGGCGGAGCTGGCCCGGCTGCGTCTGGCCACGGGGCTGGCGGAGGGGGGGCGGCGTCCCCCGGGCGACGGCATCGGAGCCGCGGGGAGGCGACGATGATCGTGGCCATCGACGGGCCGGCCGGTTCGGGCAAGTCGGCCGTGGGCCGGCGGGTGGCGGCGGCCCTTGGCCTGCCCTTCGTGGACAGCGGCCTGCTCTACCGGGCGGTCGGCATCCGCGCCCTCGAGGAGGGGGTCGACCTCGACGACGCCGCCTCCCTGGCCGGGCTGGCCGGGTCCATCCGGGTCGAGGTCGAGGGCGAGGCGGTGCGGATCGATGGACGCGACTACACGGCCAGGATCTACCGCCCCGAGTCGAGCCAGGCCGCCTCGCAAGTGGCACGGATCCCGGAGGTCCGGCGAGCCGTCGTGGAACAGCTCCGGGCGATGGGGAAGGACGACGTGGTCATGGCCGGGCGGGACATCGGGACGGTGGTGTTCCCGGGGGCCGACCACAAGTTCTACCTCACCGCGAGCCCGGCGGAGCGAGCGCGGCGCCGGGCGGCGCAGCTCGCAGCCAGGGGAGAGCGGACCGACGCCGGGGCACTGGAGGTCGAGATCGAGGAGCGGGACCAGCGGGACAGCCGGCGGGCGGCGGCACCGATGCGGGCCGCTGAGGACGCGGTGGTGCTCGATACCGACGGCCTCGACCTCGAGGCGGTGGTCGACCAGGTGCTGCGACGGGTCGGGACGGGGGCGGATGGTCGTGGTGCGGCCGGCCCCCGGGGCGATCCGGAACCGGCCGGGACCCCACCGAGGATGCCCGCCCCGGCCTCCCCCTCCGTGATCCGCTCGGACCCGGCCCCCGGCGGCGGGGGGATCACTCGACCCGACCCCGGTCCCGGGCTCGAGCTCTACGGCCTGATGCGCTTCCTGGTGCGTCTGCTCGCCCGCGTCTACCTGGCGGGCGGGCTGCTGCGCGTGTCGGGAACCGAGCACGTGCCCCGGAGCGGTCCGCTGGTGGTCTGCGCCAACCACGCCTCGACCGTCGATCCTCCGCTGGTGCCGGCCTTCCTCCCCCGATCCGACAGCTGGAGCATGGCCAAGGCGGAGCTGCTGGCCAGGCCGGGCTTCGGCGCCTGGGTGCTGCGTCACTACCACGCCTTTCCCGTGGTCCGGCACACGCCGGACCGACGGGCCCTGCGCCGGGCCGTCGGGGTCCTGCAGACGGGCGGCGTGCTCGTCCTTTACCCGGAGGGCACCCGGGTGCGGGCCGGAGGGCTGCGTGGGGCGGAGCCGGGGGCCGGCTTCATCGCCCGGACCACCGGTGCCCCGGTGCTCCCGGTGGCCCTGACCGGCACCCGCGAGTGCTTCCCAGGCGGGAGCCGGCTGCCGCGCCGGGTGCGGGTCGAGATCCGGTACGGGGCCCTGATCAGGATCCGCGAGCGACGGCCCGACGGCCGGCGGGTCGAGAACCAGGAGGCCGCCGACGCGATCATGCTGGCCATCGCCGAGCAGCTCCCCCCCGAGGCCCGCGGCGCCTACGCCGACCTGGAGGCGCTCCGGGAGCGGCTGAGCGGGGTCTGGGAGCCGGCCCCCGCCGCGCGGGCGACCGCCGGCGAGGGGGGCTAGAATCGCGGTCCACGGTGACTGAGCCCAGGACCTCGGCCGGTGAGTACGTGGCCTTCGATCTCGAGACCACCGGCCTCGATCCCGAGCGGGATCGGGTCATCGAGGTGGGAGCGGTGGCCTTCACCCTGGACGCTGCCGTGGATCGGCTCCAGCGCTTCGCCAACCCGGGGCGGCCGATCCCGGCGGCGGTGCTCAAGCTGACCGGCATCGACCCCCGTCTGGTCGCCGAGGCTCCGCCTCCCGAGAGCGCGATGCGGGCGCTGGCCGAGTTCATGCAGGGCCGGCAGCCGGTCGGTCACGGGGCCCGGCTCGACCTCGACTTCCTGGCCGCGGTCGGCCTGTGGCCGGCTGGGACGGAGGTCCTGGACACCCTGGAGATCGCCCGCATCCTGATGCCGGACGCCCCCAGCCACAGCCTGCCGGCGCTGGCGGCGGAGATGGGCCTGCGACAGGCGCGCCCTCACCGGGCCCTGGACGACGCCGACGCCACCCGCCAGCTCTTCCTCCGGCTCCGAGAGCTGGCCGCCGGGTTGGAGGAGGACCTGAAGGCCTCGATCCTGTCCCTGGTGGCGCCCTACCCCTGGGCCATCGCCTCCTTCTTCGCCCAGGCCCTGACCGCCCCGGCCGGGCCCCGGGACTCACCGCCGCCCGAGCCGCCCCCCGAACGCCCGACGGTCGGCCGGGAGGAGGTGTGCGACGACCCCGATCGGCTCGCGGCGCTGCTGGGGCCGGAGGGACCGCTGGCCGCCCTGCCCGACTACGAGTACCGGGAGGCACAGCAGCAGATGCTCCGGGCCGTGGCCCAGGTGATGCGGCGGGGCGGGCGCCTCCTGGTCGAGGCCGGGACCGGGACGGGCAAGAGCCTCGCCTACCTGGTGCCGGCCCTGGCCAGGGCGGCTCGCCGGGGCGAGCGGGTGGTGGTGTCCACCCACACCCACACGCTCCAGGAGCAGCTGGTGCATCGGGATCTCCCCGCCCTCCGCCGCTGGTTACCGTGGGACTTCGAGGCCGCGCTCCTCAAGGGCCGTCCCAACTACCTCTCCCTGCGCCGCTGGCGGCGGTACCTGGCCGAGCCCTGCCTGGACGCCGACGAGCTCAAGTTCAAGCTCAAGATCCTGGTCTGGCTCCATCGAACCCGGACCGGCGATCGCTCCGAGCTGCGACTCCAGGGCTCGGAGGAGGCCTTCTGGGCCCGGGTGGCCTCGGACGCCTTCGACTGCCTCGGGGTCCGGTGCGGCGACGCCACCTGCTTCGTGCACCGGGCCCGGGCCCGGGCCGAGCGGGCCGATCTGGTGGTGGTGAACCATGCCCTCCTCCTCTCCGACGCCGAGACCGAGGGCAGCCTGATCCCGGCCCACGACCACCTGGTGATCGACGAGGCCCATCACCTGGAGGAGGCGGCGACGCAGGCCCTGCGCCGGGAGGTCGACGGCCGGGCCCTCTCGGCCCTGCTCGAGCGTCTGGTCCGGCCCGAACCGGGCAACGGCCAGCTCCGCCGGGCGGGGCTCGTGCCGCGGCTGCGCTCGCGGCTGGGCCAGTCCCCCGAGCTGCTCGAGGCCGTGGAGACCACGGCCCTGCGCGCCCGGGAGACGTGCCTGCGGCTGTTCGACCTGGCTTTGGCCTGGGTCGCCGGCCAGCTGGGGGAGAACGCCGCCCGGCGGGAGGAGACCTTGCGGCTCCTGCCCCAGCACCGGGAGGGCCAGGACTGGCGGCCGCTGCTGGCGGCCGCCGAGGACGCGGTCACGGTCCTGGCCGCGCTCGAGGCGCAGCTGCGCCGGGTGATCGCCTCGGCCCGGGAATGGTCGGGCGGGGGCGAGCCCGACCAGGAATTGCGCGACCTGGAGTCGGCGCGCGCCGCCCTCTCCGGGGCCTGCGGGCTGCTCCAGGAGGCGTTCCGGGACCCGGACCCGGAGCGGGTCTACTGGCTGGCCTGGCACCCCCGTTCCGAGGCGCTGGCGGTTCGTTCCGCGCCGCTGGAGGTGGGGGAGCGGTTGCGCGAGCGCGTCTACGCCCGGGTCGAGAGCCTGGTCCTCACCTCGGCCAGCCTGGTCGTGGCCGGCCGTTTCGACCATTTCCGCTCGCGCGTCGGCCTGGGGCCCGAGGTCGAGACCCTCACCCTGCCCTCGCCCTTCGACTACCTCGAGCAGGCGCTGGTCTGCCTGCCCACCGACCTGCCCGACCCCCAGTCGGAGGGGTTCGAGATCGCGGTCACCGAGGTGATCGCCGACGTGGCCGGGCGTCTGCGGGGCCGGACGCTGGTGCTCTTCACCTCGTACCACCAGCTCCGGCTGGTCTACCAGGCCCTGAAGCACCGCGACGACCTGGACGAGGTCCTGATCCTGGGTCAGGGGATCGATGGCCAGCGGCGACAGGTCCTGCGGGCCTTCGAGGAGAGCGCGCGCCCGCTGCTGCTGGGCACGGCCAGCTTCTGGGAGGGCGTCGACATCCCGGGCGAACGGCTCTCCTGCGTGATCATCGTGCGCCTGCCCTTCCCGGTGCCGGGCGAACCCGTGTACGCGGCCCGGGCCGAGCGCCTTCGCGATCCCTTCCTCCAGTACGCCCTGCCCCAGGCCGTGCTGCGCCTCAAGCAGGGGTTCGGGCGCCTGATCCGCCGACGTGGCGACCGGGGCGCGGTGGTGATCCTGGACCGGCGGGTGGTGGAGCGCGACTACGGGCGGGCCTTCCTCCAGGCCTTGCCGCCCGCCTCCCGCTACCTGGGGCCGGCCGCCGGGCTGGGCCAGCGGATCCAGGACTGGCTCGCCTCCGGCCCGACCGAGCCCTCGCCCCGGCCGCCGGGAGGGCGGTGAGGCACGCGTGGGGACGCTGTTCGTGGTCGGCACCCCCATCGGCAACCCGGAGGACCTCTCGCCACGGGCGCTGCGAGTGCTGACGGAGGCGTCGGTGATCGCGGCCGAGGACACTCGGGTGACCGCGCGCCTGTTGGCGCGCCACGGGTTGCGCCGGCCGATGGTGAGCCATCGGGCGCCGGTCGAGGCGCGGAGCCTGCCCCGGCTCCTGGAGGCGCTGGGCCGGGGCGACGTTGCCCTGGTCACCGACGCCGGCACCCCCACCCTATCCGACCCGGGCCGCCGGCTGGTGGCCGCGGCCTGGGAGGCCGGTCACCGGGTGGTGCCCGTGCCCGGGCCGAGCGCGGTGACGGCGGCGCTCTCCGTGGCCGGCTTCGGCGGTGCCGGCTTCTGCTTCGCCGGCTTCTTACCCCGGCGCCAGGGGGAGCTGCGGCGCTTCTTCGAGTCCCTGCGCGGGGTTCCCCGGCCCACGGTCGTCTTCGAGTCCCCCCACCGACTTCGCCGCAGCCTGCAGGTCATGGCCGAGGTCCTGCCCGACCGTCCCCTGGCCCTGGCCCGGGAGCTGACCAAGCGCCACGAGCAGATTCTCCGGGGCACACCGGCCGAGCTCCTGGATGCCGTCGGCGAGCCGGTGCGCGGCGAGGTTACAGTTGTCATCTCCGGTGTCGTCAGCGACTGAACCCGCGACCATCCTGATCTGCGTGGCCTGGCCCTACGCGAGCGGGCCCCGTCACATCGGGCACGTGGCCGGCTTCGGGGTGCCGGCGGACGTCTTTGCCCGCTACCAGCGCCTGCGCGGGGCACGCGTGCTCATGGTGAGCGGCACCGATGAGCACGGGACGCCCATCACCTACGAGGCCGACCGCTCCGGGCTTCCTCCCCGTGAGTTCGCCGACCGCAACAACGCCATCATCGTCGAGGACCTCCGGCAGCTGGGGCTGAGCTACGACTGCTTCACCCGCACCACCACGCCCAACCACTACCGGGTGGTACAGGACGTCTTCCTCCGCCTGTACGAGAAGGGCTACGTCTTCACCCGCACCCAGCTGGGGGCGGTCTCGCCCAGCACCGGACGGACCCTTCCCGACCGCTACATCGAGGGCACCTGTCCCATCTGCGGCTACCCCGAGGCCCGGGGTGACCAGTGCGACAACTGCGGCAACCAGCTCGACCCCGTGGACCTGATCGACCCCCGCTCCCGGATCGACGGGGAACGGCCGGAGTTCCGGGAGACCGAGCACCTTTTCTTCGATCTGCCGGCCTTCGCCGACCGCCTGCGGGAGTGGATCGAGCGGCAGGAGCACTGGCGGCCCAACGTCCGCAGCTACTCCCTCAACCTGCTGGCCGACCTGAAGCCGCGAGCCATCACGCGCGACCTCGACTGGGGCGTGCCGGTGCCCCTGCCGGGCTGGCGGGAGCGGCCCGACAAGCGCATCTACGTCTGGTTCGACGCCGTGATCGGCTACCTCTCGGCCTC
>DASRBU010000570.1:0-14133 GCA_035653475.1 Candidatus Dormiibacterota bacterium
AGAGCGTCGCCAGCCTCGGATCGGAGAAGAGCGCATCGGCCATCGACCTCGTCACCGAGACCATCAGCGCGCCCAGGAGCATGGTGCCGGCGGCCCAGACGCCGAGGCCCACCCGCTGCTCCCACAGGCCCTCGCTGAAGGCCCAGCGCAGCGCCAGGTTCCGCGAGGCCACCCGCACCGCCGCCCGTGCGCGCCGGGCCGGCGCGACCAGCCCACGACCGAGGTCGCGATGCCGAAAGGCGAGGACGGCGGCCCCGACCAGCAGGAACGACGTGGCCGCCAGCCCCAGGGTGGCACCGAGGTCGAAGCTGCCGCCGGGGGCCCCGGAGGTGGTCCGGTTCATCCAGTGGAAGGGCGTGACCACCCCGAGCCAGGCGGCGGAGCCCACGGTGTCGGCGATCCCGTTGACGACCAGGAGCAGGACCAGGGCACCGACCCCCAGGCCGGTGGCCGTCTGGCGCTCGGCCGGCAGCTGCGAGATCGCGAGCGCGATCGCGTAGGCGGCGAAGAGACCGGCCGCCATCGACGCCGCCTTCTCCAGCTCACCCACCAGGTTGGGGTCCTGGTGCACGCTCGGGGCGACGGCGACGATGCCCAGCACGGAGGCGAGGCAGGTGGCGAGGAGGACGAGGCCGAAGGCCGCGCTGCGCATCAGCAGCAACCGGGTCCGGGAGAGGCCGGCGGCGATCCACTGCTCGGTGAGGCCGCGCTCCTCGTCGCCGCGACCCACGCCGACCCCGACCATGCCGGCCCAGAGCGTCATCAGGAGGACGGCTCCCGCCAGCCACTTGTACTGCTCGTAGCCGCCCAGCGTCTCCGGATGGACGGGCGCAGGGACGAGGAAGGCGAACTGCCTGGCCGCCAGCTCGACGGAGCGTCCGAACGCCGCCCGGGACGCGGCCGTGGTCCCGGCCGCCTGCAGGAAGGTCGCCCCGTAGAAGAAGGAGACCAGGAAGCCACCGATGCCGAAGCCGATCAGGCCTCGCCGGTGCAGCCGCCAGACCATCCAGCCGATCACCCGTGGACCTCCTCCGGCCGATCCTCGTAGTAGGCGAGGAAGACCTCTTCCAGGGTCGGCTCGTGGCTGACGAGGTCGACCACGCGCCGTCCGGCCAGCGCCTCGATCAGGGGCTCGAGGGACCCCCGCCAGGTGAAGGTGACCCGGCGACCGTCGGTTCGCAGGCCCTCGATCCCCGGCAGGTGCTCCAACCGCTGCGGCTGCGCCCCGTCCGCGAAACTGACCTCGACCCGGCGGACGTGCATCCGATGGAGATCCTCCAGCCGGGCGACCTCGACCAGCCGCCCACGCCGGATGATCCCCACCCGCTGGCAGACGTGCTCCACCTCCGAGAGCACGTGGGAGGAGAGGAACACCGTGGCCCCCTCCCTCCGAGCCTCGCCCACCAACTGGTAGAACTCCTGCTGGTTGAGCGGGTCGAGGCCGTTCGAGGGCTCGTCGAGGATCAGCAGCCTCGGCCGGTGCATGAAGGCGAGCAGGATGCCGAGCTTGCGCTTGTTGCCCGACGAGTACTCGCGGAACCTGAGGCCGAGGTCGAGGTCGAACCGCTCGGCGATCTCCTTCACCCGTCCCTGGTCGACCCCGCCCCGCAGGGCGCCGAAGTGGCCGACGATGTCGCGGCCGCGCAGGTCGCCGAACTGGGGCAGCTCCCCGGGCAGGTAGCCGACCAGGCGCTTGACCTCCACCGACCGCCGCACGCAGTCGAGCCCGAAGATCGAGGCCGTGCCCCGGGTGGCATGGATCAGGCCCATGAGCAGGCGGATGGTCGTGCTCTTGCCCGCCCCGTTCGGCCCCAGGTAGCCGAACACCTCGCCCTCGGCCACGCGGAGGTCCAGGTCGAAGAGACCCCTGCCCCCGCCGTAGTCCTTGGTCAGACGTCTGGTCTCGATCGCGGCCGTCATCCCCCTGGTCTCCTCTCCACCGGTGCTCATCCGAACCAGAAGCGCAGCGTGTCCTCGTCCAGGAGCGTGATCGAGCCCTCGGGGGCCCCCAGGATCCGCTCCAGGGCCCGGGTCTCGGCGGCGAAGGCCCGCCGCACCTCCTCCAGGCTCACGGTGCCGGCCCGGCGGGCGCGGAAGAGGTCGACCGCGAGCTCCTGGTAGCCCAGGATCAGGTACCCGATCACCCTCGCCGTGTCCTCGGGCGAGCCGGAGCTGACCACCCCCTCCTCGACGCCCTGCCGGACGATCGCGGCCAGCAGGGGGACGAGACGGCGGGTGGCGAGGCGGCGCAGCTTCTCGCGCAGCAGCGCGTTGGCGTCCGAGCTCCAGACCTCGATGATCGCCAGCACCAGCTCTTTCTGCTCGGCCTTGAAGCTGGCGATGGTGCGGAACACCCGCTCCAGCTTGCGGAGGGCGGTGAGGGTGGGGTCGGCCAGGATGGGGGCGACGGCCGTCATCACGACCTCGGCGAAGCGCTCGACCACACCGTCGAGCAGGTCCTGCTTGGAGTCGAAGTAGTGGTAGAAGGCCCCCTTCGAGGCCCCGAGCTCGTCGAGCACGGCCTGGACGCTCATCCGCTCGTAGCCCTGGGTCTGGATGAGGCGCTGGGCCACGTCGAGGAAAGCGTCGCGACGCACCCGGCGGGCTTCGGCGTTCACCATTCTCGGCACTCGCTCATCATAACAAACCGACGGTCGGTTTATTTATGATCCAAGCCGCCGGGAGGAACCCACGGTGACCAAGATCGGAGAAGCCCGCATCACCCACCCCGTGATCCTGTTCCCGGAATCGCTGAAGGCGTTGCGCGAGCTGAGCCGCTCGGCGCGAGAAGCCCTGCCCCTGGAGATCGCGTTGCTGGTCGAGCTGCGGGCAAGCCAGATCAAGGGGTGCAGCGTGTGCGTCGAGGTGCACGCTCGCGAGCTCAAGCAGGCCGGCGCCAGCGACGACCGCCTCTACGCCGTGGCCGCCTGGCGGGATGCCCCCCACTTCACCGAGGCGGAGCGGGCCATGCTCGCCCTGACCGAAGCGGCGACGCGGCTCAGCGACCGCTCCGATCCGGTTCCCGACGAGATCTGGGAGGAGGCCGCGCGGCACCCCGATGAGCGCCAGCTGGCGGCTCTGACGCTCGAGATCGCCGGGATCAACGCCCGGAACCGCCTCAACGTCACCACGGCCCAACCGGCCGGGCGGCGCTGGCAGCCGTTCCCCAGCCCTCGGCCCGGGAAGCCCCGATGCGATCGATCAGCGGCTCCGGTTGCTCGTGCCCATCCAGCCCTCCGTACCCACCCGAGGGGAATCGCGCGCCGACGGCCCGGAGGACACGTAGCGAAGCGGCGCGCGAGCGAGTCCTCGGCGTCGTGAACACCGGCGACGCGGAGCCGATCCCGAAGGCGATCGACGAGATGGTCGAGCCCGGCGCGCTGATCCACACGCCACCGCCGGTCGACGCCACTGGGGTGCAAGCACTCGAGGAGGTGCGAGCAGTGCTCCCACGTCACGGCCCGCGACTCGGTCGCGGAGCGGGAGAGGGCAGTCGGCAGGGACACGGCTGCCGGTCACCACCAGGGTGAGTACACGAGCCCCGCCAACCGGCAAATCCATCACCTACGACCAGATCTTCATCTTCCGGTTCGCAGGCGGCCGAAGCGCCGAGATCCCGGGCGGTCGCCGAGGTCTTCTCGTCGATGCGATCGCTCGGCGTCGTCGCCGGCGGCCTTTCGTGATCGCCGTCGGGGATCTCCCTGGCGATGCCGCGCCGCCCAACGGCGGACTCGATCGAGCGGTGGTGCGGGGGCTCGGCGTCGAGGTCCGCACCAGACGGCAGGCCGATGCCATCGCCCGGCTCCCCGTGCCCGAACCACCAGGCCGAGGGCCGGCCGAGTGGACGACCGTCTTCCAGGACCCGTCCGGCCGGGGCCAGCGGCATCACCTCGGCCACGGCCTGGGCCGTCGAGCCGACCGGTCGGGCGGCGGCGCCGCCCCGCACCTGGCTCCGGCGGCTCACCCGGTCCGGACCGGGCCGCCGCACGAGCGGGTATGCTCGATGCCCGACGGGCGGTGGCTCAGCCCGGCAGAGCGCCTGGTTTGGGACCAGGAGATCGGCGGTTCGAATCCGCCCCGCCCGACCAGCCCTCCCGATTCGGGCCGCCGATCGGTTCTCCGGTCGGCCCGGCACCATCCGAGGTGGTGATCGAAGGCTCGCGGCCGGGGCGCGGCCGCCACCGGCCGCATCGTGCCGGCGTCCCGCCCGGGAGGTGTCCGGCGGTGGAGAACGCCACCGGCCGTCGTGGCCCTGCTCGTCGAACCCGGGCTCGGCCGGTACCGGCTCGAGCGGCCGGTCGGCGAGGCCAGCTGGACGCGAGGCGGGGGACCTGTCACGCCCCGGCCCCCCGGGGTGAATCCTCTTCTCACGTTCCGGAGCCCACCGATATCTGGGGAAGACGAGCGATGGCCGACGGCGAGCAGGTGGGAGAAGGGACGGACACCGCGATCCTGGCGCGCTGGACCCCCGAGCGCGGTGACCTGTCCCACGCGCTGTGGTTCCTCACCCTGACCCTCCTCCGACGACGCCGGGGGCGCAACCACCTGCTGCTGGTCGGTCTCCTGGTGGTGGCCATCGTCGCCCTGGCCCCGATCCTGGGCATTCCGCTGGCCGCCTCGGGCATGCCCCCGTCGCCCTGGTCGCCGCCGTCGTCGTGCTGCTCGGTCTGATGGCGGCCAGGCCCTGGCTGCTCGCGATGCTGCTCTGGCGCCGCGGCTACGGGCGCCTGGCCAAGCCGCACGAGGCCGTGCTGGGAGCGGCCGGCATCTCGATCCGGTCGGAGCACAGCGTCACCCGACCACCGCTGGGAGGCGATCGCCGCCGCCTACGAGAGCCATCGCGCCTTCCTGCTGGACCTCTCCTCCGGGCCCGCCGGCCCGTTCGTCGTCCTGCCCAAGCGCGGGCTGGTGGGGGGCGGCGTGGAGGACGCGAGGGAGCTGCTGCGCCGGAAGGTGGGCCACGTCCGCCTGGCCGGCTGACCCCGGCCCCGCGCGGCGAGGAGGGCGAGCGGCCCGGAGTTCCCTGGGTGGTTCGAGCGGAGCGACCGGGCTCGAGCCCGCTCCCCACACATCGCTCGGCCCCGGTCCCCTCGACGTCCGTCGGCCCGTCAGCCGAGGTGGTCCAGGTGCTGGCCTGGCCCGGCCGCTCGAAGGCGGCTCGGACCCCGGGCGGGTTCGAATCGGGTCCGGGAGGCCCCCGCCCGATGCCGACGGGGCCCGGCCTGCGGGCTCAGCCCGGGAGCGCGTCGCCGGGGAAGCTCCGGCAGGGATGGACCTCGTAGACGAAGATCCCCGCCCGCACCCCGGGGTCCTCGTCCATGATCCTCTTCGTCTCCTCGACGTCGACGCTGAAGATGCCCAGCCCGCACACGTCGCTGCCGTCCGCCACCGGGCAGACGATCGACAGGCGGCCGTCGGCGCGGAGGGAGAAGTTCCGTCGGCCGTGCTCCCAGACGATCCTCTCCCGCTCCGCCTCCGGCACGCTCCGGTTGGGGCCGGCCCTCAAGATCACGATCGTGTAGGGCCTGGTCCTGGCCAGCATCTCTCGCATGTGCTCGTCGGTGATCTGGGTCATGGGGCCTCCCCCAGAGGAATCGACGGTCGAGGTGGCCAGTCGGGCCCCGGGCTGACGCCGGGGCGGCGATCGGCGCGGACGGCGCGATCACGCGCGCCGGCCCGATGCTACCCTGGCTGCGCGGTCCGACATGGGCACGACGGTGATCGAGCCGGGTGACGGCAGGGCTGGCACGGGGGCCCTGGGGTGGCAGGAGCCCGGCTTCTGGCGCCTCAACGGCATCAACACCTTCTGGGCCGCCAGCCAGGGCCTGTGGAACGCGGTCTACGTCCTGCTGGCGGTCTCGGCCACGGTCATCGCCCCGGCTCAGAAGCAGCTGGTGGTGGGGAGGGCCACCGCCGTCGGCGGCGTGCTGGCGGTCCTGGTCCCGGTCGTGGCCGGCTGGCTCAGCGACCGCACTCGCAGCCGCTGGGGTCGCCGCACCCCCTGGATCGCGGCCGGGGCGGCGGTCAACGCGGCCGGCCTGGTCCTGCTCGCCCGGGCGCCCTCGGTCCCGACGCTGATCGGCGCCTACCTGATCCTCCAGCTGGGCAACAACGCCGCCGGAGCGGCCTTCGCCGGCATCGTGCCGGACGTCATCCCCGAGGAACGCCGGGGCCGCGCCTCCGGGCTGCTCAACGCCGCCAGCATCGTCGGCACCGTGATCTGCCTGGGCATCGGCCTGGTGGTGCTGAGTCGGCTCGGGAGCACGGCCCGGGGCGCCGCCGTCGCCTACCTCGCCTTCGCGCTCATGGTGATGGGCACGGCGGCCCTCTCGCTCGGCCTGCTCCGCGAGCCGGCATCGACCGTGCCGGCGCCGCCCCCGGAGGTGGCGACCGGGCCGGGATGGAGGCGGACGCGAGGGGCGGGCCTGGATCGGGCCTGGCGGACCACCCTGGGCGACCGCGACTTCCGCTGGGTGGTCACCACCCGCTTCTTCCAGACCCTCGGCATCTGGTCCATCCTGCCCTTCGTCACCTTCTACTTCCAGGACGTGGTGCGGTCCTCCAACTACGGCGCCGCCAGCGACCTGTGGCAGCTGGCCGTCCTGGCCGGCGGCCTGGTGCCGGCGCTGGTCTTCGGCTACCTCTCCGACCGGCTGCGGCGCCGCAAGCTCTTCGTCTACCTCTCCAGCGGTCTCCAGGGGCTGGTGGTGGCAGTGCTGCTCTTCGGCCTGATCTCGGACCTGACCGTGATCTACGTGCTCGGGCTGCTCTTCGGGGTGGGCTACGGCGCCTACTCGGCGGTGGACTGGGCCCTGGCCACCGACGTCATTCCCGACCGGGAGCACGCCGCCGCCCGGGACATGGGCATCTTCCACGTCGCCTACACGCTGCCCCAGGTCTTCGCCCCGGCGCTGTTGGCCCCGGTCCTCTACGACCTCAACCGGTCCGGCGGCGTCGCCGGGCTGGCGCTCGGTCCCCATGCCGGCTACCGGGCGGTCTTCGCCACGGCCACGGTCTGGTTCGTGCTGGCGACGGTGATGGTCAGCCGGATCCGGAAGGTCCGCTAGGCCGGGACCGGCCTCCGTCCGCCGGCGACGCCAGCCGGGGGACGACCGGAACCACGGGCGGCTACGCGGCCCGATCCCGCCGGTCCCGGACCACCCGGCCTCCCTGCACCACCAGCCTTAGGTGCCGCTCCGGATCGGCCAGCACCTCGACGTCCTCCAGGGGGTTGCCCTCCACCGCCAGGAGATCGGCCCGAGCCCCCGCCTCGACCACCCCCAGCCGACCCTGGAGCCCGAGCAGCTCGGCCGCGGTGGTGGTGGCCGCACGCACGATGTCGGCCGGGGGCTGGACCTGGCTCCGGATCCGGAACTCGTTCAGCTGGTAGCGGTGCATGCCGCCCAGGAGGTCGGTGCCGTAGGCGATCTTGACCCCGGCCCGGTGGGCCAGCTCCAGCGCTCGCAGCCCCGAGTCGAGCACGTGGAAGACCTTGCGCCAGCTGGACTCGGGCAGTCCATGCTCCCTGCCCACCTCGGCCAGGGCGACGTACGTGGCCAGGGTGGGGACGTAGAAGGCGCCGCGCTCGATGAAGAGGGGGATGCTGCTCTCGTCCATGAGGTTGCCGTGCTCGATGGTGCGCACCCCGCACTCCAGGCCCCGGTTGATGGCCCGCGAGGTGTAGGCGTGGCCGGCGACGTAGCGGTTGGCGGCCTCCGCCTCCTCGACCGCGGCCCTGATCTCCTCCCGCGAGAACTGGGTGCTGTCGACGCGGTCGGTGGGGGAGGCCACCCCGCCGCTCAGCATCAGCTTGAGGTGGTGGGCGCCGCGGCGGAGCTGCTCTCGCGCCGCCCTCCGCACCTCGGATACGCCGTCGCAGACCGTGCTCAGGGTGGCGCAGCACCAGTGCGGATCGTGGACCACCCGGCCCGGGCCGCGGACGTCGCCGTGCCCACCGGTCTGGGACAGGGCCTTGCCGCCGAAGATCACCTGCGGCCCTTCGAAGTGGCCCTCCTCCACCGCCGCGGCGAGGCCGTGGTCGGCGCCGGCGGCGTCCCGGACGGTGGTGAAGCCGCGGTCGAGCATGCCGCGCAGGACCCCGGAGGCGCGGGCGGCGACGTAGTACGGTGACCACTCCGCCTGGGCAGCGAGGTCGGCGGTCACCGCCAGCACGTGCACGTGGCAGTCGATCAGCCCCGGCATCAGGGTGAGGCCGTGAAGGTCGAGGATCCGGGCCCCGGGGTCGCGGAGCCCGGGACCTCCCACCTCCGCGATGGTCCCCCCGACCACGTGCACCGACCGGTCCGGCTCCAGCGACCCCCGTCCGGGGTCGAGCACGGTGGCGTTCCTGAGCAGGAGGCGCGGCTCCGGGCTCAACCCCGGACCTCGGCCGGCGCCGACCGTCGGCGCACGGTCACCGCCCGCTCCTCAGCACGAATCGAACCGACCTCCCGGACCCGGCGGGCGGACGGCGTGCCCCTCAGGCCGGGGCCGACGCGCCGGCGCAGCCGCCCCGGGCCACCACCGCCTCACAGGGCGAGGCGGGGAGGACCTCGACGCTGCCCGCTTGGGCGAAGGGCGCGAGGAACCGTTCCACCCGCTCCTTGCCGTCGGCCTCGACGATCAGGTAGAGCGTATGGGCGCCGTCGACCACTGCCTCTGCCTGGATGCTCACGCCGTTGGCGGCGGCGTTGTCGGCCGAGAGGTGGGTCAGCAACATCGCCCCCATGCGCGGGTCGGCCGCCGGGCAACGATCCGCGGGATGCTCGTGACGCGCGACGAAGAGTGCCATCTCCCTGACCTCAGTCTATCGGCACGGGGGCCATCGGAAGCGCCGGGGAGGGATGGAGGTGCGGTCGCAGGGACCGAGCCGAATCGCCGCCCTCCGGCCGGCACGGCAACGACACGCGCCCCTCCCCCGAGGCCGTGGCGTGGGGCGGCTCCCCTCAAATGCTAGCATGCTAGCATCGCGTCGATGCGGGTCAGCTGCAAATGGGAGGGAAGCACATGGGCTCCTGCTCGTCGATCCGACCGGCACCCCGCAGCGGCCGACCACGGGCACGCTCGCGCTCGCCCCGCGGCGGCGCAGGGATCTGAGCGGGGCGACGGTCGGGCTGCTGGCCAACGCCAAGCACAACTCCGACACCCTGCTCGACGCCATCGGGCAGCTGCTGCGGGAGCGCCATGGGGTGGCAGGGCTGGTCTTGGAGCGGAAGCCGTACTTCGGGCGGCCGCTGCCGGAGGAGATGGCGGCCGACCTGGCCTCGCGCTGCGACGTCGTGATCACGGCCATCGGCATTGAGGGTCGTGTAGCGCGGCCAGTGTGGCCGATGGCATCATCCTGGAGCGGCACGGCGTCCCCGCCGTCTCCGTCCTCACCGACGCCTTCGTCCCCAGCGGCGACGCCATGGCCAGGACCATGGGCGCCGAGGGCTACCGCTACGCCGTGATCCCGCACCCGATCAGCAACCTGACCCCGGAGCAGTGCCGGGAACGGGCCCGGTCGGTGCTCCCGGACCTGCTGGAGATCCTGGCCACCGGTGGGGTGACCGCCGCCTCCACCCGGACGCCGGGCCGTGCCCGCCTCCCGGAGGAGCCCGCCGGGCTGACCGCGGAGCGGGTCCAGGACCTGCGCCGGATCGTCGAGTACGACTTCGAGCGCGGCTGGAGCGACGGGCTGCCGGTGGTGCCGGTGACCGAGGCCACGGTCCGCGACTTCGTGGGCTACGTGGGCCGGGACCCGGACCAGGTGCTCCTCCGGGTCGACCACCTGGGCACCGCCTGCACGGTCCGGCTGGCCGCGGTGGCGGCGGCCATGGCCGGCTGCGCCAGAGAGCACTTCCCGATCCTGCTCGCGGTGCTCGACGGCTTCCAGCCCAGCGTCGACACCGCGCTACTCCAGAGCACCAGCGGCCAGGCGGTCATGGTCACGGTCAACGGCCCCATCCGCCGGGAGCTGGGCTTCAACTCCGGGGCCAACGTCCTCGGCCCGGGCCACCGGGCCAACGCGGTGGTGGGCCGGGCCATCCGGCTGGTGGTGATCAACGCCTTGGGCATCCGCTCCGGCGAGTTCGACCAGAGCACCCAGGGCACCCCCGGCAAGTACTGCCTCTGCATCGCCGAGAACGAGGAGGAGAGCCCCTGGGAGCCGCTCCACGTCGAGCGCGGCTTCCCGGCCGAGGCGAGCGTGACCACCGCCAACTTCGCCCGCGGCACCCTCCCGGTCGACAACCGCTCCGGCACCGAGCCCGAGCAGATCTTGCTCAACATCGCCGACACCATGTCCTGCGCCACCGCCAGCCGCGGTTGCGCGGTGGTCATGGGCCCGGAGCACGCCCACCTGATCGCGAGCCGGGGGTGGTCCAAGCAGGACGTGCGCCGGTTCCTCTGGGAGCACTGGGGGCGACGGCGTGGCGATCTCCGGCGCTTCGGCCTGCTCGACGGCGGGAGCCGGCTGGCGGCGGCGGACGCCTCCGACGACCAGTTCCTACGCTTCGCCGAGTCCCCGGACGCGATCCTGCTGGTCGTGGCCGGAGCCCGGAACGCAGGCATGACCACGATCGTGCCCATGATCCGGCCCATGTTCCACTCCCAGGTCGTCCAGGACCCACCGCGGAGCGGGCGATGAGCGACCGCGAGGGCCGGGACTCCATCGTGGTCGGCGCCGGCTCGGCCCGGGTGCTGTTGCTGGAAGCCGGGCCCGACTTCCGCTCGGCCGAGACCCCGGCCCAGTTCCTGACCCGGGAGGTGATCATGTCCCGGGACCTGAACCCCGAGTTCTGGTGGCACCACATCCCGGCCCGCCGCAACCCGGCCCAGGAGCCGTACCCCTACAGCCGGGCCGGGGCACGGGGGGGAGCTCCACCGTCAACGGGTTGTGCGCCATCCGGGGCGTGCCCGAGGACTACGACGGCTGGGCGGCGCGGGGGGCCGAAGGCTGGTCCTTCCACGACGTCCTGCCCTCGTTCATCGCCTCCGAGGACGACCACGACTTCGGCCACGAGCCCTACCACGGGCGCGGCGGCCCGGTGCCGGTGTACCGGGAGCCGAAGCCGGGCTGGGGAGGGTCTCGCCTTCTGCGAGGCGGCGCTCGACGCCGGCTACCCCTTCTGCCCGGACCACAAAGCGCCCGGGGCGACCGGCCTCTGCCCCTTCGCCATGAACATCCGCGACGGGCGGCGGGTCTCGACCAACGACGGCTACCTGGAACCGGCCCGGGAGCGTCCTACCCTGGAGATCCGGGGCGGTTGCCACGTCGACACCGTCCTCTTCGACACGCGGCGACGGGCCTGCGGCGTCCGGCTGGCCGGCGGGGAGCCGAACCACCTGGCCGCCGGCGGCGAGGTCGTCCTCAGCGCCGGCGCCGTGCACTCGCCCGCCATCCTCATGCGCTCCGGGATCGGGCCGGCCGGGGTCCTCTCCCGGCTCGGGATCGAGGTGATCTGCGAGCTGCCCGTGGGCCGAGGTCTCCAGGATCACCCCCCGGTGCTGGTGCGGCTGGAGACCGGGGGGAGGCCCGTCGCAGCCTCGGCAACCGGGTCACCAACTGCGTCCTGCGCTACCGCTCGGGCCTGGCCGAGGCCGGGCCGAACGACATGATGCTGCTCCCCAACCACGGCTCGGCCGCCCTCGGCGCCAGCCTCCTCGTCATCCAGCAGCAGCGCGTCTTCTCCCGGGGGGAGCTGACCATCCCCGGGACCCGCTGGTGGACCCCTTCCTGGAGATGAACCTCCTCACCGACGAGCGCGACCGGGTGCGGATGGAGGAGGCCTTGGAGCGCGCCGGGGAGTTGCTCGACCACCCCGCCTTCCGTGCCATCCTGACCGCCCGACCGGTCCTCCCCCGACCCTCCGAGCGGCCCCGGATCGTCACCGACACCGTGCACGTCTGCGCGACCTGCGCCATGGGCTCGCCCGACGACCCCGGCGCCGTGGTCGACCCGGAGGGCCGGGTGCTGGGGGTGGAGGGCCTGCGCGTGGCCGACGCCTCGATCATGCCCGAGATACCCCGGGCCAACCTCCACCTCTCCGTGGTCATGATCGCCGAGCACCTGGCCGGCCGGATGCGCGCCCGCCACCTCGCCCGCTCCGCCTGAGGGCGTGCGGCCGGGCCGATCCCCGATCTCCGCCCCGGCCGACGGCGACCCGGGCGACCCGCTCGAGCCGACTCGCGTCCCCGGGGCGGGGGGTTCGACGACCCCTGCCCGGGCGAACCCGTGGCCATGGGAAAGGAGCGGCCGGATCGGGCCGGACCCCGCTTCCCGCACCGACCGGCGGAGCGTTTCCCGGAGCCGCTGAGCAGCTTCGCGGCCGTGGCCGTGGTCACCCGCCGGGTCCGGCTCGTGACCTGCACCCGATCGCGTCGCTGAACCCGGCCGCGCCGCCGGCCGGGACCGCGGCCCCCGTGACCGCGCTCCCCGGAGGGCGGCCGGTGCTGGGGGCGGTGGCGGGTCTCACCCCGACCTGCGCGCTCAGATCTCGGCCCGCCCCCGGCGAGGCGCCGGCCGCCGTCGTGTCGCCGGCTGGGGCCTTCGAGCCCGGTGGGAGCGCCGGCGCGGGCGCGAGTTCACCCCGGGTGGCGATCGTCGGTGCCGCCTATAGTCGAGGGTGAGGGTTGCGGACGTGGTGAGGACGGGGGCGATCTCCCGAACATGGCAGTGGCGCATGGCTCCCTGGTGCGCTCGGCTCGGGCACCACGACCGTTGGGCACGCAGCCGTGCGGGTTGCCGTCGGTCTCGCGACGCCCGCGCCCTCCAGGAGGTCCGCACCGGCCACCCGGCGGGGTCGGGTCGGGGGTCGGCGCGCCCTTCCATCACGTCGGCGCCAATCGTCGTCTGGAGGTGCAGCGTGCCCCTGTACGAGTTCGCCTGCCCTGGCTGCGGGCCGTTCGAGGAGCGCCGTCCGTTCGAGCGGGCGGGTGAGGCCGCCCGCTGCCCGAGCTGCGGGGCGCCGGCCCGCCGGGTGCTCACCCCTCCCAGCCTGCGGCGCCTGGAGGCCCCGGTGCGGCGCGCCCTGGAGCGGGAGGAGCGCAGCCGTCACGAGCCCGCGGTCGTGCGGCGCAAGGCGCCGGCCGTCCCCCGGCTGCGGCGGGCCGGTGGGCGGCCCTGGACGGCCGGGGCCTAGCTCCGGCGGTCCCCGTGAGGGGGCGACCGCGCGCTCCCCGGCGATGCGAGAACCAGAGAAGAGGTGAGGTGCGATGGCCAAGCCGGTGTTCGAGGTCGACCTGGACAAGCCCTTCGATCAGCAGGCCAAGGTGGGCCACAACCGCTGGCATCCCGACATCCCGGCCGTGGTCTCGGTCCGGCCCGGTGAGGTCTTCCGGGTCGAGTGCAAGGACTGGACCGACGGCCAGATCGGGAACAACGACTCGGCCGACGACGTCCGCGACGTCCGGCTGTCGCGCGTCCACGTCCTGAGCGGCCCGATCGCGGTCGAGGGCGCCGCCCCGGGCGACCTGCTGGTCGTGGACCTGCTCGACATCCACGCCCTCGACCAGGCTCCCTGGGGCTACACGGGGCTGTTCGAGCGGACCAACGGGGGCGGCTTCCTGACCAACGAGTTCCCCCACGCCCACAAGGCGGTCTGGGACTTCGAGGGCATCTACGCCACCTCGCGTCACCTCCCTCGGGTGCGCTTCGCCGGCATCATCCACACCGGTCAGATCGGGGTCGCCCCCTCCACCGCCCTGCTGGCCAAGTGGAACCAGCGCGAGAAGGAGCTGTACGACACCGACCCCAACCGGGTGCCGCCCCTGGTCGCCCCGCCCTATCCCGAGAACGCGGTGCTGGGGCCGTTGCGGGGCACCGAGTTCGAGCGCGTCGCCCGTGAGGCGGCGCGCACCGTGCCCGCCCGCGAGAACAACGGCAACACCGACATCAAGAACATGACCCGCGGCTCGCGGCTCTATCTCCCCGTGTTCGTCGAGGGGGCCAACCTCTCGGTGGGCGACATCCACTTCTCCCAGGGCGACGGGGAGATCAGCTTCTGCGGCGCCATCGAGATGGCCGGCTACGTCGACTTCCACGTCGACCTGATCAAGGACGGCGCCAACACCTACGGCGTCACCAGCCCCATCCTCCGGACCAGCCCCCTCGAGCCCCGCTACACCGAGTACCTGGCCTTCGAGGGCATCTCC
>DASRBU010000571.1:0-5568 GCA_035653475.1 Candidatus Dormiibacterota bacterium
AGAGGCCGCCCCGCGAAGTAGGGGATTGAAACCAATTGCCGCCACTTCTGCCTCCGAGTAACCGGAGTGTTGCAGAGGCCGCCCCGCGAAGTAGGGGATTGAAACGCGGCTCGTCCGGGCCGCTGCAACGCGCCCCCCACCGTTGCAGAGGCCGCCCCGCGAAGTAGGGGATTGAAACTGCACACAGGTTGAGCGTCTGCCCCGGATAGATCAGGTGTTGCAGAGGCCGCCCCGCGAAGTAGGGGATTGAAACTGCGCTCGGCGGAACGCAGGGTGGCATTCTGTCCCCCCCGTTGCAGAGGCCGCCCCGCGAAGTAGGGGATTGAAACCAAGCCACCACCCCATCGCAGTTCAGCTCTTTGATCCGTTGCAGAGGCCGCCCCGCGAAGTAGGGGATTGAAACCAGCGTCCAACCAGATAGGGACGCCCTCCGAATCCCAGTTGCAGAGGCCGCCCCGCGAAGTAGGGGATTGAAACTGATCCTCCCCTCCGTACTCCCACGGATCGACGTCCGGTTGCAGAGGCCGCCCCGCGAAGTAGGGGATTGAAACTCTCCGCCCCCTGCGATCCGCCAAACTCGCCAACCGAGTTGCAGAGGCCGCCCCGCGAAGTAGGGGATTGAAACGATTCCGACCGGTCGGTCCGGTACCGGCCGGACGAGTTGCAGAGGTCGCCCGGCGAAGCAGGGGGTCCCCGGAGCCCACCCGCCCAGGGCACCCGCTTCAGGGCCCGATCTCCACCCGCCCCACCCTCTCCGCGCCCGCTTGCCACACCGTTGCCTCCGTCGGAGGGCGGATGGAGGCATCCCAGGTCAGCGCGTGTCGGACCTCTTCGTGGGCACGGTCGGCGCCTCGGCGGCGCTGGCCGGCCTGGTGTTCGTTGGCATCTCGATCAACCTGGCCAAGATCGTCGCCCTCCAGGGCATCCCCGAGCGGGGGCTGGAGGCGATCGGGCTCCGGTTCGGCGTGCTGGTGATGTCGACGCTAGCCCTGGTCCCCCAGCGGGTGCTCGCCCCGGGCATCGAGCTGCTGGCTGCCGCCCTCGCCGAGGCGGTCGGTCTGGAGGTGTTGAACGTCGCTCAGTGGCGCCGGCTCGACCGGCGCTTCCGTGTCCGCCTCATGGTGCACGCGGCGCTGGGCCAGGCCGCCGTGCTGCTGTTCGCGCCGGCCGGCCGACCCTGCTCCTGGGCGAGGGCGGAGGCCGGTACCTGATGGCACCGGCCCTGCTCTCGAGCTTCGGCGCCGCGATCGACAACGCCTGGGTCCTGCTGGTCGAGATCGTCCGCTAGCGATGGCCCGAGGCCGCTGGCCGCGGCCGGCCCCGGTCCCGGCCCGCTGGTTGCTCCGGCGCCCGCCCCTCCGGCCTCACCGGCCGTGGCCGGCCCGCCACCTCCCCTCCTCCCCGCCCCACCCGGGCGCCGGTGCCGCTCACATGTGGGTGAAGGTGGCGGGCAGCCAGAGGGTCTCGACCACGTTCCCGAGCAGCATGAAGCCCACCGCCACCACCCCGGCGCCCAGGGCCCACCGGCGCAGGCCGGCCTCGCCGGTCCCCCGGTCGGCCCGGCGCCGGCCCGATCCCCATCCACCCGGACGGGCGAGCAGCGCGGCCGGGACCAGCACCGCCGCCATCAGCAGGGTCAGGAGGAGCGGGTTGGGGACCCAGCCACGGCCGAGGCCCCCCAGCCACCAGTTGGTGGAGGCGGCGCCGCCCAGGATCAGGAGCAGCGTGAGCAGGGGGAGGGAGCGGCGCCCGACCGCCTCCCAGGCCAGCCAGCCGGCCCCCAGCTCCACCCCCGGGTAGACGATCAGCCGGTACCAACCGTAGTTCTCCACCCGGGCCTCGGCGGCCAGGACGAGCATCACCGCCGCGTAGGCCACCGGCGGCCAGACCAGGAACAGCTCCCGCCGCGGTTCGCCCCGGCCGGCGAGGACGCCCAACCCGATCCAGCCCAGCAGCCACCAGCCGTCGTGGAGGGAGCGGTTGATCCCCGCCGCCGCGGCGATGAAGTCGAAGGCCGAGAGCATGCCGGTGCGGGTGGCGGCCTGGTCACCCCAGATGCGCACGAAGAGGGACCAGTCGACCAGCCAGCCGTAGAGGGCGAAGAGCAGCAGCCCTCCCGCCGCCGCCCCCAGCGCCGCCCCCGCCGGCCACCAGCGCCGGCCGGCAGCCAGGATGGGGGCGCAGATCCCGGCCACGGCGATCCCGGGCACCTTGAGCAGGGGGGCCGCCAGGCAGCAGGCCAGCAGCCCCAGCAGCGACCAGCGGCCGGCCGAGCCGTCGAGGATGCGCATGGTGAGCAGCAGGGCGGCGAGCAGGAGCAGGGCCTGGAGCGACTCCGGCTCCGCCTGGCGGCCGATCAGCACCGCCCCCGGGGCGGTGGCCAGCAGCGCGCTGCCGAGCAGGGCCGGCCCCGACCCCAGCAGGCGCCGGCCCAGCAGGTAGGCCAGCAGCACGCTCAGGGTGTCGAACGCCACCGGGAGGGCGCGCACCTGGGCCGCCGTCACCTGGAGCATGTCCCGGGCGCCGGTCAGCCAGCACCAGCCCCCGATGATCAGCCCGAACAGCGGGGGATGGTCCATGGAGTGGTGGACCATCGGGAAGGTGGTCCCGTAGGCGTGCAGGATGGTGGTGGAGGGATAGCCAGGCAGGTAGGACCAGGTGTAGGCGTCGCCGTGCAGGATGAGGTTCAGCCCGTACCAGGCGAAGTACAGCTCGTCGGCGTTGTCGGTCAGGAGCGGGGCCTGGGTGAGGCCGTGCAGCCGCAGCCCCAGGGCCAGGGCCAGCACCGCCACCAGCGCCGCCACCTCCCAGGAGGCCCAGGCCGTGGACCGCTCGCCGGCCCGGGCCGTGCCCGCCTCAGCCGACCCGGTAGATACGGTAGCCGTCACGGTCGTAGACCCGAAGCGCGTGCCGGTCCCAGTAGGCCGGGCTGGCGCCGAACTGCTGCGTCTCCTCGGGGCCGATCACCACGTAGTCGACCCCGTAGCGGCGGAGCAGGGCCAGGGTGCCGGAGGCACCGCGCAGCATCCGCTCCGCGTCCGCCGTCCGTCGTGTCCAGTCGTCGAGGCCGTAGGTCCACAGCCAGCCACCGTAGCCCACCACCACCCGGCGGCCGGCCAGGGTCGGGATCGGCTGGTTGTGGTCCGGGGCCACGAGGAAGATCGCTCGAGCCGGGGTGTGGGCGCGCACCCAGGTGGCGGCGCGCACGCCGCCAGCGTCGGTGAAGACCGAGGAGCTGACGCTCCGGTCCAGGGTGCGGGCGAGGTCGAGGGCGCCGGCGAGCATCATCGTCACCGAGAGCAGGGCGGCCAGGGTCCGGGCCCCGATCCCACCCCGGAAGAGCCGGGCCAGCAGGGCGCCCACGAACAGCGAGCCGAAGAGCAGCCAGTAGGCGAAGAACTTGGTGTTGTCCCAGTCCCAGGGCTGGAACACGAACAGGTTGGGGACGAGGAACCAGAGCCAGATCGGGGCCAGGTAGCGGCGGATCGCCCCCAGCCCGGTGCCGGGCCAGAGCCAGCCCGCCGCCATGGCCGGCACCAGCAGCCCCGTGTTCTTCAGCCAGAACCAGATCGGGCCGTCGTGGTGGCCGGCGCTGTCCGCCAGCCACCAGAGCTGCAACCGGATGCCGGCGGCCCCGCCTCCCAGCATCCAGAGCACCGGCCCCAGGCCCAGGGCCAGGGCCGGGAGGAAGAAGGCCACCCACTCCCGGCGCCGGGAGAGGACGGCCCAGAAGGCGGAGAGGGCGACGATGGTGCCGTAGGCGTGGAGGTGGCAGAGCGGCGTGAGGCCGGTCACCGCGCCGGCGAAGGCGAACGGCCTCCAGGCTCCCGCGCCGCGGGTCGGCTCGGGCCCCAGCGCCGTCCAGAGCCCGGCCATGACCAGCGGGGCCAGGCTGAAGCCGAAGAGCGTGGAGCGCTGCGGGATCATCCAGGCCAGCACCGGGTTCAGCCACTGCAGGTTGGCGGCCGGGTCCTGGGTGTAGAGCCGGGGCAGGTGCCGGAGCACCCCCGGGCCGGACGCGGCCAGGTCCTGGAAGAAGAGCACGAAGCCCAGGCCGCCGCTCAGGACCACCACCAGCACGGCCAGCGCGGCCGCGGCCCGGCTGCCGACCAGCCTGAGCCCGGCCAGGTAGAGGACGGCGGGTAGGGCCAGCCCCAGCAGCCCGCTGGTCAGGACCAGGGAGGAGGTCAGCGAGGCTCCCAGCGGCACCAGCGCCGCCGCCAGCAGGTCGATCAGGAAGGGATAGGCCAGGCGATGGCCGGGATCGATCGGGAACTGGGGCGGGAAGTTCTGCCCGTAGGCGAAGGAACCGGCGAAGGTCAGGTGGGCCGCCCAGTCCGCGTACACCCCGGGGTTGCCGGCGATCAGGCCCTGGCCGGTGAACCGGTAGGCGCCGGCCAGCACCAGCAGCGTGAACGGCCAGGCGGCGAGCAGCAGCAGCCACAGGGGCCAGGGCTCGCCCCGCCGCCAGCGGCCGGCGGCCTCGGCCAGCTCCTCGCCCAGGAGACGGCGGCCGTGCCACCATCCCGCCCCGGAGAGGGCCAGGGTCAGCCCGAGCCCGGCCAGCACCGTGGTCGCCCCCAGGCCGGCAGCCAGCGCCAGCAGCAGCTCGACCGTGGCCATCACCGCGGCCCCGATCACGGTCCCGTAGGCCAGGCGCTCCTCGACCCGGAAAGGAAGGCCGGAGAGATAGGTCAGCCCCATGCCGGCGACCGGGCAGGCCACCAGCACCGCGGCCGCGGCCCCTGTCCAGGCGAAGAGCGCCCCCGCCCCGACCGCCGCGATCAGGCCGCCCAGGACGAGCGGCCGGGAGCGGGTGCGTCCCCGGATCAGATCCAGGTCCGCAGCCACATCTTGCCCACGGGGAAGCCGCTCAGGTACGCCTGGTCGGAGATGGGCAGCGCGGTCCAGACCGGGTAGAAGTAGGCGAACGCGACCACGACCAGGACCAGGAAGGCCGGCACCAGCCACCCGGTGGGGATCACGTGGCGGCTGCCGAACAGGTCCAGACGCACCGGCCCGGCCCGCTGCATGCGCACCAGCACGAAGGCCAGGGCCAGGATGGCGAAGATCAGGGCGCCGAAGTAGTGGTACAGGAAGAGCACCCTGGTCACCCGTGACCAGGGCAGGTACTGGGTGAGGTAGCCCACCAGGAGGACCGCGGCCGGGAAGCTCCGGTGACGGAGCACGAAGTAGGGCAGGGCCAGGACGGCGGGGATGGACGCCCACCAGATGACCGGGTTGCCCAGGTTGACGATGCCCGCCACCAGCGCGCGGCCGGTCGTCTCGTCGATGCCCAGGCCCTGGTACTGGTAGTAGTACGCCACCGGCCGGTAGAGGAAGGGCCAGGTGTACCAGGCCGAACCGTAGGGATGGGTGGCGGTGAGCGTCGCCTGGTACTCGTACGCCTGCCAGTTGTAGACCAGCAGGTCGTGCAGGTCATGGAACTGGCCGCGCAGGAAGAAGGGGAACCAGCTGGCCAGGTAGATCAAGGCGGGGAGCACCACAATCGACACCACGGCCACGGCCGCGTACGGGCCGGGCCGGGCGCCGCCGGGCAGCCCCGGT
>DASRBU010000572.1:0-4435 GCA_035653475.1 Candidatus Dormiibacterota bacterium
TCCGGAGCCGGCCCAGGTGGCTCGGCCACGGAGGACGGCGGGGGGGCGCCCGGCGGCGCCCTCCCCCGGCGGCCGCCGATGAGGGCCGATCCCCGGCTCATGGACCGGCCGGCGGGCACGCCCGAGGGCTACCGCGAGCCCTGGCTACGGCGGGCGCGGGCCAGGTTCCGCACCTGGCGTCGCACCCGTCCCTTCTGGGGCGGCCTCTGGTGCCTGCTCGGGGGGTGCGTGATCGCGGTCGGGCCAGCCACCGCTTTCAGGGTGCTCCTGATCGCCGGCAGCACCGTCTGGCTCGGGATCGCCGTCGGGCTGGTGGTCGCGCTCATGGGGCTGTTCTTGTGGCTCACGCCCCACCTCCGCCAGATCGCCGGCGTCCTCGCGGTCCTGTTCTCGATGGCCTCGCTCCTGACCTCCGACTACGGCGGGTTCATCGTCGGCCTGGTCCTGGGCACGGTGGGCGGCGCGCTGGGGTTCGCCTGGACGCCGGTGCCGCGGCAGACCGGGTAGCCGGGTGCGTCCGGCGGTCGGGCTGGCCCGGGACGTCGGCCTCGCCCTGGTCTCCCTGGTCGCGCTGGCGGCGGTGGCGCTGGCCCTGCTGACGGTTCGGGTGGACGGACTGAGCATGCTCCCCACCCTCCAGGACGGGGACGCGCTGATCGCCGATCGCTTCCTCCTCCCCTGGCAGTCACCGCACCGCGGCGACCTCGTGGTCCTGCTGCAACCCAACGGGGTGGCGGTGGTCAAGCGGGTCATCGCCGTGCCCGGGGACACCATCGAGATCAGCGACCGGACCTCGCCGCCGGGCGTTCGCCCGTCCTCCCCCGTCGTCGCCATCAGGCCCGGCGGTCGGGGACCCTGGCGTCGGCTGGTGGAGCCCTACGTCGAGCCGGGGTGGGTGCGGCTCGGATCCTGCTGTGACGCCCAGGGCCGTGCGGTGAGCGGCGAGCCCCGACCCCTGAACCTCCCCCCGGGCCAGTACTTCGTGCTGGGGGACAACCGCAACGCCTCGCTGGACTCGCGCGAGTTCGGGCTCGTTCCCCGCTCTCGCATCGTCGGCTTGGTGCTGGCGCGCTACTGGCCCCTCGACCGGGCCGGCGCGCTCACCGCGCGCCCCAGGCTGGCGGCGGCCTGAGCCGAGGTCGGGCCGGGCCCGGATGGCGCCCCGGCCCGACCTCGGCTCAGAGCCCCTGGCCTCCCAGTCGCTCGGCGACCTGCCGGGTCAGGGCGGCCAGCTGCTCCAGCTCCACCAGCAGGTCGAGCGAGGGCCGCGGCCGGCGCGCGACCTGGGCCACTGCCGGCCAGGGCCGGGCCGTCGCCAGCCAGTAGAGCTGGACGGTCTGCTCCAGCTCCTCGGCCACCGCCTGGAGCGTGGTGGACAGTCGGTCCCGATCGGTGTCGAGGACCAGACCGCGGATGGTCCGCAGCGGTCTGGCCAGACCCAGACACAGGGCGAAGGTGAGGTCCTGGAGGTCCCAATCAGCCGGTTCGACCTGGCCGGGCGCCTCGTCCACCTCCAGCTCCAGTGCCACCCGGTGTGTCGCGCGCATCGGCGTCTCCGTACCCTCCGAAGCGAAGCCAGCAGCCTGTTCACCGCCCGGGCCAGCGATCCGGGCCAGTTCGGACCCCTCCCCCGGGGCCGTCGCCCCGTATCACGGCGTCGAGTCCCCCACCCATCGGGATCGAGGCCCGTCCGTCCGCATAAGTGTAGTTCTTGGGATGTCGAAGCGAAATAGCTATGTTCGCTCCGTGTCGATGCCCGGAGCGGACCGGGTGCCGGCCGGGCCTTCGGGCCCGGGAGCGGAGCCCGTGCGACGATTGCCGCCCCTCGGAGGCTCGCCGGGGCGGCGCGGCTGACACCGCCTCCGCGGGTGGCCCGACGGGGCCCCGCCGACCGCCATCCGGCGCCGTCCCCGTGGCCGCGGCTGGACAGGCCGGCGTCGCAACGGGTAGCCTGCAAAGGTTCCGGGGCGGCCTTCCTGGATACGCCAGCGAGACGGGGGGTAGACGCTGCCGACGTGGTGGAGGCCGTCCCGGTTACATCATCGTACTCCTATATTTGCCCCTCTGGGGTACCCTGACCGCGACCGGCTGGGATGGTCCGGCGCCGGCTGAGCCGCCCGCCCTCACCTCCGGCCCGGCGCAGGCGGCATCCTTTAGCGCGTGAGATCCGCACCTCCTGTGGCGGTCCTGGGCGGGATCACGGTCCTGGTGGCCGTCCTCCTGACCTGGAACGCGCTCCGACCCATCGAGATCGCACCCGTCCAGGTGATCACCTCCTCCTTCAGCGAAGGGACGCCGCCCGATCTCCCCTGGCCCGACCAGGGCCAGGCAGCGGTGGGGGCGGCGGTCGACGGACAGGGATCGGGGGTGCTCGCGGCCAGCCCGAACTCCACCTCCCAGCCCACCGGCAGCGTGGCCAAGGTGATGACGGCCCTGGTCGTGCTCGAGCAGAGGCCGTTGCAGGTGGGGGAGCAGGGCCCCCTCATCCGGGTCACCGAGCAGGACGTCGATGACTACCACCAAATGCTCGCCCAGGGGCAGTCGGTGGTGCGCGTGGTCGCCGGCGAGGTGCTCTCCGAGTACCAGGCTCTGCAGGGTCTGCTGCTGCCCTCCGCGAACAACCTGGCCCTGATGCTGGCGCGCTGGGCCTCGGGGTCGCTCCAGCAGCAGCTGGATCGCATGAACGCCGAAGCGCGCCGGCTGGGCATGACCCAGACCACCTTCGCCGACGCCAGCGGCTTCTCGCCCCAGACCCGGAGCACCCCCTCCGACCTGATCCGGCTCGGGGAGGCGGCGATGCAGAACCCCGTGATCGCTCAGATCGTGGCCCAGCCCCGGGCGGTGTTGCCGGTGGTGGGCGTGGTCTCCAACGTGAACGCGGTCCTGGGCCAGGACGGCATCGTCGGGATCAAGACGGGCAACACGCCCGAGGCGGGGGGCTGCTACCTGTTCGCGGCCACCGACCGGCTCGACGACGGTCGCGAGATCCTGCTCTTCGGGGCCGTGCAGGGCATGGAGACGTTGCGGGACGCCTTCGTCGCCGCCGAGGCGCTCCTGGAGGTCATGCGGCTGACGCTGGAGATCCGTCACATCGTGCACCACTACCAGGTGGTCGGCCATTACCAGACGCCCTGGGGGGCCAGCACCGACGTCATCGTCACCAGGGACGTGGACCTGGCCCTGTGGCCCGGAGCCACGGTCAACGTCAGCCTGCAGGCCAGGCCCGTCGCTCCGCCGGTGCCGCGCGGGACCAGGGTGGGGAGCCTCCATCTCACGGTCGGTGGCTCCTCGTACGACGTCCCGGTGGTGACCGTGCGGGAGCTCCCCGGTCCCGGCCTCCTGGACCGGCTCGTCCGCACCTCGTGGTGAAGCGTCGCCCGGACCGGGCACGACCGCCGGGGAGCAGGGGAGGTTGAGGCCGTGATCCGCGCCCTGGTCTTCGACTTCGACGGCCTGATCCTCGACACCGAGGTGCCCGTCTACCGGGCCTGGGCCGAGATCTACCAGGAGTTCGGGCAACGGCTCGAGCTGCAGCTGTGGCAGGGCGTCATCGGCCGGGGACCCGACTACTTCGACCCGCTGGCTGCGCTCGAGGGCCGGCTGGGCTGCTCGCTCGACCGGGAGGCCCTCCAGGCGCGGCGCCGGCGGCGGGAGCTGGAGCTGATCGAGCACCTGACCGTGCAGCCCGGCGTGCGCGAGTGGCGGGCCGAGGCGGTGGCCAGGGGGGTGCAGGTGGCGGTGGCGTCGAGCTCCTCGCGGGCCTGGGTGACCGGGCACCTCCGGCGGCTGGGTCTGGAGGGGTGGGACTGCATCCGCTGCCGCGAGGACGTGGCCCGGGTCAAGCCGGCCCCCGACCTCTACCTGTCGGTGCTGGAGTGTCTCGGCTCCAGCCCCGACCAGGCCCTGGCGGTCGAGGACTCGGAGTCGGGGGTGGCGGCGGCCAAGGCGGCGGGCATGTACTGCGTTGCCGTGCCCAGCGCCCTGACCGCCAGCCACGACCTACGACGGGCGGACCTGGTCCTGCGCTCGCTCGCCGAGCGGTCCTTCGTCGACGTGGCCGCGGAGATCGCGGGGAGCTCGGGCTGAGCCCCGCGCCGCCCGCGGGTCAGCGGCGGAGCTGCTCGAAGAGCGTGTCCCAGTACAGCAGCTCGTAGGCCTGGAGCAGGCGCGCCGCCCTGGCGATGCCGCGTTCGGACACGCCCTGCTCCAGCCCCTCCGCCACCACCGCCAGGGCCTGCTGCTCGAAGTCCGGATCGGGCTCGGCGAAGAGGTCGAAGAAGCGCACCTCCGCCTCCGCCAGCCCGTGGTGGCGCTTCAGGGCCGCGCCCATTCGGGCACAGCTCTCGCCCCAGGTGGCGAAGTTCACCAGGTACGCGCCCGCCACCTCGGCCGCGGAGGCGTGGCTGGCCAGCCAGGCCATGTAGGCGGCGTAGGC
>DASRBU010000573.1:0-13193 GCA_035653475.1 Candidatus Dormiibacterota bacterium
GACCACGTTGTGTCCCGAGCCGTGGAGGTGATCTGAATGGGGGAGCTGCGCGCGCCCGGGCTGCGGGCCAACTGGCTGAACGCCTGGCTGGCCGCGCTCGGGGTGACGGTGCTGATCGAGGGGGCGCGGCTGCGCTGGACCGACGAGGGCGTGCCGGTGGCGGTGCTGGAGGTGCCCTCGGCCGACGACGTGGCCCTGGCCGTGGCCGGGGCGCTGCCCCCGCTGGAGCGGCTGGACCGCCTGGCCATCGCCCGGCCCCACCTGGAGCGGCGGGTGCCGCGGCAGCGGTACCGGGCCGCGGCCGCCCTCGCCCGCTCGGGGCACGACTTCTCGCTCGCCGCCTCGCTGACCGACCTGGTGCCGCCGGACGACTCGGGGGTGCTGCCCCACGGCCCCTTCGACCCGGCCGTGCCCCGCGGGGAGACCCTGTGGGACCGCCTGCACCGCTGCCGGGAGACCCTGGACGGTACGGGGCGGGTGGAGGAGCTGGTCCGTCGCAGCCTGGAGGGCGTCGGGGAGCGGTTCGGGATCAACGGCCTCGGCTTCGACGTCACCCGGATCGGCGACGCCGACGTCCCCGACAAGTACGTCGACCCGGTGATCGAGTACCTGGCCTTCTGGGGCCTGGCCTTCTTCCCCATCCGGGGGGACGGGAGGAACCTCCGCCCCCGAGGCTGGCAGGCGACGCCGTCGGCGCTGCGCTGGCCGGCCTGGACGCCCTGGCTCGACCGCTGGGCCGTCGACGCCCTGCTCGGCCTCGCCTTCCGCGAGGACCCGAAGCGCTGGAGGCGTCTGGGCCTCGGCATCCACGCCGTCTACGAGACGGTGCGCTACCGGGCCTCGGGCGACGACCGGACGGCCGGCTTCGCTTCCCGGAGGCTGGCGTGACGGCCGTGGTGGAGCCCGAGCCGACGGTGCCGATCTCGGCCCTGGAGCACCACCTCTACTGCCCCCGCCAGTGCGCCCTGGTCCACGTGGACGGGCTCTGGTTCGACAACGAGCACACGGTCAGGGGCACGGCCGGGCACGTTCGCGCCGACTCCGGGGCCGATCGGAAGGAACGGGGACGCCGGGTGCTGCGCGCCATCCCGCTCTGGTCCGAGTCGCTGGGGCTGAGCGGCCGGGCCGACGTGGTCGAGGTCGGCGCCGACGGCACGCTGGCCCCGGTCGAGTACAAGATTGGCAGCCGGCACGGGGAGGCGGCCCACGTTCAACTCTGCGCCCAGGGGCTCTGCCTGGAGGAGATGACCGGACACCCCGTGCCGGTGGGCTTCCTCTGGTTCGCGGCCTCGCGCCGGCGGCTGCGCGTCGATCTCGACCCCGGCCTCCGTGCCCGCACCCTGGTCGCGATCGAGGAGGTGCGGGCCTGGCTGAGGGCCGGCCGGCTTCCCCCGCCGGTGAACGACACCCGCTGCCGCCAGTGCCAGCTCCTCGACCACTGTCAGCCCGAGCTGTGCGCCGACCCCGATCGGGTGCGTGCCTATCTGGCGGAGGTGGTGGGATGCGTCTGTTGACCAGCCTGTACGTCGCCGACCACCGGGCTCGCCTCTCCGCCCGGCACGGTTCACTCCTGATCGTCAACGGCGACGGGTCGCGTTCGCGGGTGCCTCTGGAGGCGCTGGAGGCGGTGGTGCTGGTCGGGCACGCCCAGATGACCAGCGAGGCGCTCGCGGCCTGCGCGGCCAGGCGCGTGCGGGTGGCCTCGCTCCAGGGCAATGGCAGGGTGCGCTACGTGCTGGGAGGCGGTCTGAGCGGGAACGTGCACCTGCGCCTGGCCCAGTACCGCGCGGCCGACGATCCCGGGCGGTGCCTGAGCATCGCCCGATGGATCGTGGCCGGCAAGCTGCAGAACGCGCGGCGCATGCTGCGGCGCTGGGCCTGGGACGCCTCACCCGGGCGACGCCACCGCCTGGAGCAGCTGGAGGCGTCGATCGCAGAGCGGCTCTCCTGGCTTCCTGAGGTGGGGGACAGCGACACGGCGCGCGGGTTCGAGGGCGAGGGGACCCGCCTCTACTTCGAGGGGCTGCGAGAGCACCTGACGGGCACCGGTTGCGAGCTGGCCTTCGAGGCGCGCAGCCGGCGGCCGCCCCGGGACCCGGTCAATGCCGCCCTGAGCTTCGTCTACGGCTTGCTGCTGACCGAGATCACCGGGGCGCTGGAAGCGGTCGGGCTCGATCCTCAGGTCGGGTATCTGCACGGGCTCCGCCCGGGACGTCCCTCGCTGGCCCTGGATCTGATGGAGGAGTTCCGGCCCGCGCACGCCGACCGCTTCGTGGTCGGACTGGTCGCGCGCCGGGCGCTCGCCGCCGAGGACTTCGTCTCCACCACTGGCGGGGCCTGCTACCTCTCCGAATCGGGACGGCGGAAGGTGATCGAGACCTACGAGGGGTACAAGATGGAGGAAGTCACGCACACCCTGCTCGGGCGCGAGGTCCCGCGCGGTGCGCTGCCCACGATCCAGGCCATCCTCATGGCCCGCCATCTGCGGGGCGACCTGCCGGCGTACCCGCCGTTCGTGGCCACTGCCTGATGGACGTGCTGGTCACCTACGACATCGACACCACCACCCCGGCGGGGGTCCGGCGCCTGCTCAGGGTGGCACACGTCTGCGAGAGCTACGGGCAGCGGGTCCAGGACTCGGTGTTCGAGTGCCGGCTGAGCCCGGCCGCGCTGCAGCGGCTGATGGTGGAGCTGAGGTCAAGGATCGACGTGGGGACGGACAGCGCCAACCTCTACCGTTTCGAGGGCTCACTGGCCGCGGCGCGCATCTCGTTGGGCCGTCGCGTGGAGCACGAGCTGGGACGGCCGTGGATCCTGTAGTGTCGTCCCCGAACCTCCGGTGATCCGGGGCTGTGGAAAACTTCCGACCCCCGCCGCGAGTTCGGGGGCGGGGCGGCCGGGCCGAGAAATCCACAGGTCGGGCCCCGATCCCCAGTTCAACCGGGTTTCGCCGGGGTTCTCACCCCGGCCTTCGTTGTGCGGATGCCGACGTCGACGCCAACGGCCACTACCAGATGGTTTCGCCGGGGTTCTCACCCCGGCCTTCGTTGTGCGTCGACGGCGATTGTCAAGGGGGCGCGCGCTGCCGGCGGTTTCGCCGGGGTTCTCACCCCGGCCTTCGTTGTGCGATTCTGCGGGCGCTGGCATGCCTCCTGGATGCAGGTTTCGCCGGGGTTCTCACCCCGGCCTTCGTTGTGCGTCTCCATGGGCTGCAAGGACGCGCTCTACTCCGCCAGTTTCGCCGGGGTTCTCACCCCGGCCTTCGTTGTGCGAGCTCGTTCTGGCTCATGTAGATCAGCGGCTTGAAGGTTTCGCCGGGGTTCTCACCCCGGCCTTCGTTGTGCGCCTGGCCGGCCAGTCGCCGGCGGTCCAGGCCCGTCTGCCTGTTTCGCCGGGGTTCTCACCCCGGCCTTCGTTGTGCGGTCCTCGGCCTCGTCCAATTGTGGGGTGTGGTCGCCGGTTTCGCCGGGGTTCTCACCCCGGCCTTCGTTGTGCGTCTGGGCCTCGTCCAATTGTGGGGTGAGGTTGCCATCGTTTCGCCGGGGTTCTCACCCCGGCCTTCGTTGTGCGCGCGATGAGGCGCTATGTGGTGGCAAGGCCGCAGTGGGTTTCGCCGGGGTTCTCACCCCGGCCTTCGTTGTGCGTGCTTGATCGCCGCGAAGGGCCAGGCCCCAGAGGCCGGTTTCGCCGGGGTTCTCACCCCGGCCTTCGTTGTGCGGGGCCGGGCGGTGTACGGTTCGGCGGTGTACAGCTGAGTTTCGCCGGGGTTCTCACCCCGGCCTTCGTTGTGCGGAGGCGACGCCGGCGGAGGAGGTCACCGCCGAGAGTTTCGCCGGGGTTCTCACCCCGGCCTTCGTTGTGCGGCTGAGACAGCCGAGTGTCACCAGGGTCTCGGTCATGGTTTCGCCGGGGTTCTCACCCCGGCCTTCGTTGTGCGCAATGCGGCGGTGGACTTGATCCAGCGCGGGATCTGGGCGTTTCGCCGGGGTTCTCACCCCGGCCTTCGTTGTGCGGTGGGTGGCACGGCCTCCGGGCCTCCTTCCAGTGGGACGTTTCGCCGGGGTTCTCACCCCGGCCTTCGTTGTGCGCATGGAGAACCCACTCGCTCGCCAGCAATATCAGACGGTTTCGCCGGGGTTCTCACCCCGGCCTTCGTTGTGCGATGTTTTGCAGATACGAGCTATTGAGCTGGAACGTTTCGCCGGGGTTCTCACCCCGGCCTTCGTTGTGCGGTGCCGGGCATTTGCGCGCTAAGCCGTTGCCCGGTAAGTTTCGCCGGGGTTCTCACCCCGGCCTTCGTTGTGCGCAGCGCTGATGGAGTATCATCCTCCGCGCGGTGGGAGCGTTTCGCCGGGGTTCTCACCCCGGCCTTCGTTGTGCGCAGCCCACGGCCGAGAAGGCGGGCCTGAGCCGGCAGCTCCACGTTTCGCCGGGGTTCTCACCCCGGCCTTCGTTGTGCGCGCCACGTGCCCTGGACGAAACTGCGCGTGCGCAACGTTTCGCCGGGGTTCTCACCCCGGCCTTCGTTGTGCGACCCTCAACGATGTCATCGGGCAGCTCAACAGCGTTTCGCCGGGGTTCTCACCCCGGCCTTCGTTGTGCGTCGCTCATGTCGTTCCTCCTGAGGACCAGGGGCGGGTTTCGCCGGGGTTCTCACCCCGGCCTTCGTTGTGCGCGCCGTGTATGACGCGCTGCCTCGAGCGGCGCAGGAGGTTTCGCCGGGGTTCTCACCCCGGCCTTCGTTGTGCGGCGCCGACCTACGCGCCACGGATCAGCTGCGGCTTGAGCGTTTCGCCGGGGTTCTCACCCCGGCCTTCGTTGTGCGAAACGTCAGTGTGGGCTTGTTGACTTTGCCGACATGCTCACGTTTCGCTGGGGTTCTCACCCCGGCCTTCGTTGTGCGCCATCGGCCCAGGAGGGAGCCCGCGGCGCCGCCGCGAGCCCCCATCCCAGGCTCGAGGTCGTGGGGCGTGGACCTCGTCGCTCGTCGGGGTCAGGATCAGCCCCGACTGGCTCGCCGACGCAGGGCGGTGGCGGCGGCGACCACGCCTCCGCCCAGGACGAGCCCGGCGAGCCCGCTCGCCACCCCCAGCTCCGGGCCCGCGTCGCTTCCCGGGCGGACCCCGGTGTTGGGCATGCCCGGCGTGCGCTCAGGGCTGAGGCTCGGCGGCGTGGTGCCGCTGACCCCCGTGCTGTCGATGCTTCCGGGGCCAGGGTACTGGGCCTGGCTGCCGCTCCCGCCGATGAACCCCAGCTGTTGGAGCTGTTGGCCGACGGCCGACACCGAGGGCAGCGGGGCCTGCTCGAAGGCGACGTCGTTGGGTGGGGCGTAGGACGAGTCGCCGCCCAGGACCAGCGCTGTCCGGGCCAGGGCCCGGTGCTCCGCCTCGACGCCCAGGATGGAGGCGGCGACGGTGGCCAGCTTGTAGTTGCCGCCGGCGGCGAACTGGTTCACCGCCGCCAGGTAGGCGTTGACAAAAAGCCCCTCGGCGGCAGCGATGGTCTTGAGGGCGGCGGTCTTGTCGTTGGGGTTCGCCGAGCTGGGGACGGTGAAGGTGAGCGTCAGGGGCTTGGCGCCCGCCGCCTGCAGGTAGTTGTAGTGGTCTTGCTCTGCCGCCCTCGCCGCCTGGAGCACGGCCTTGACCGTGGCGTCGGTGCCGGAGGCGTTGGCGTAGGCCCCGGTGATCACGGCACCCAGGTAGGTGACGGCCAGGGCCTCTGCGGTGATGGCCGTGTTGATGATGGTCGCGGTGGAGTCGGCCAGCGCGGTGGTCGTCGAAGCCAGGGCGGCGATGCCCGCCGCCCCGCCGCCGGCCGCGATCAATTGGGCCATGAACCGTCGCCGTGAGACCCCGTCCCGAAACCGCTCCTGGTTGACCCGTTCGACGTATTCGAGTCGCTCCAATTCCATGAGCTTGGCACCTCCTGACCTGTCAGAGCGAGCGCGCCCGCTTGCTGGCGAGGGCAGGCGCACTCGCAGGTACTACGGACGAGCGGCCGGGGTGGGATCACCGACCCTCGGGGTACGCTGTGGGCATGGCCCAGCCAGGGGTCGGGGCACGGTGACGGAACCAGCGCCCGTACGTCGATGGCAGAGCTGAGCGACGAGCAGCTGGCTCATCGACTGGCCGCCGGGCAGCCGGAGGCGGTGGCCGAGCTCTACGATCGCTATGGCGACCTGGCCTACGGCCTGGCGCTCCGCATCACCGGGGATGCGGCTCAATCGGAGGACGTGGTTCAGGAAGCCTTCGTCAAGATCTGGCGCCAGGCCTCACGGTTCGATCCGCAACGTGGCTCGCTACGCGCGTGGGTGATGGCGGTGGTACGCAACCAGGCGCTCGACGTCTACCGCGGCCGGCCCGGACGCGAGCGTCGCGAGCTGGACCTCGACGGGGTGAGCCCGAGCACGTGGGCCTGCGACCCCTGGCCTCACGTGTCGGCATCGTTGCTCCGTTCCCGGGTACGGGCGGCACTCTGCGCCCTCCCGACCGAGCAACGGCGGGTAGTCGAGCTGAGCTACTTCGGCGGTCTGACCTGTCGGGAGATCGGGGACATGCTCGAGCTACCCCTGGGAACGGTGAAGAGCCGCCTGCGCCTGGGTATGGAGAAACTCCATGCCCACTTCGCTGGGCAGGAGCTGGATCTCGATGGCTGAGCACCAGCTCATGGCGGACTCGGTCGCAGCGTACGTCATGGGCGGGCTCGAGCCCGAAGAGGAGGAGGCGGTTCGGCGCCATCTGCGCGGCTGCCCCGACTGTGCCGCGCTCGAGCGGCGGCTGCGGGGGACGATGGCCCTGCTCCCGTTCGCCGTCGAGGAGCGGACCGCTCCCCCTCGGCTCCGCGGCCGCATCCTGTCCCGCCTCGCCATGGAGAGGTCGAGTCGGCGCCACCTCTCCTTCCGCCTCCAGCGGCCGAGCCTGATCGCCGTCCTCGCCGCCGCCGTCCTGTTGGCCGCCTGGTCGGGGTTCCTGACGGTCCGTGTCCAGCAACTCCAGCAGGCTCAGGCTCGCAGTTACCCGATCCTGGCCATCGGCGCCCAGGGGGCCGACGGGGCCGAAGGGCAGGTGGTGGTGATGCCCGGGCAGGAGGTGGCCCTGGTCGAGCTACAGCACCTGCCGTCACCTCCCCCGGGACGCGTCTACGAGATCTGGGTGGGCGCCTCCCTGGAGGACGTCCGCGGGGCCGGGGTGTTCCTCCCCGACGCCGCCGGCTCCCGGTTGCTCGTGCTGAGCCACGACCTCTCGGACGCCCGCTTGCTGGCGATCACCGTCGAGCCCGGACCCGACGGGTCACCTCGTCCCACCGAGCCGCCACGACTGATCGCCCACCTCGCCTGACCTGGCCGCCGGCCAGCAGGGGGCTCCCGTTCGGCCGAGAGGCCCACCAGGTCGGGCCCGCTCCGGCTCGATCGGGGTTCTGCGGGGCTCACCCCCCGGCCCCGGTGGTGCGGCGGCGACGCCGCGGCTCGGCGCGCGTCCCCACCTCCAGCGAGGTGGGGATCCTGGCCGCGAGCGTGGTTCCCCGTCCCGGGGCGCTGATCGTCTCCAGGGTGCCGCCCACGCTGGCCACCTGGTGGCGGATGGAGGCCAGGCCGAAGTGGTTGAGGCCGGCCGAGAGCCGGGGGTCGAACCCCACCCCGTCGTCGGTCAGCGTGACCTCGAGGTAGCCGGCCCGACAGGCCAGGCCCAGGGTCAGCCGGCTGGCCGCGGCATGACGCCTCACGTTCTGGACGCCCTCGCGGACCACCCGGTAGGCCAGACGCTCGCAGACCGTCGGCATCCGGCCCGCCAGCCGGCAGTGGAACCGGGTCTCGATGCCCGTCTGCGCCTCCAGCCGGGCCAGCAACGCCCCCACCGTGCCCGGCAGCCCGTCCGACTCCAGGGTCAAGGGGTGCAGCTCGAAGATCAGCTCCCGGAGCCGGGCCACCAGGGCGCCCAGGGAGGTGGCCGCCTGCAACAGGGAGGGGTCGACCTCGGCCCCTGGCGCGCACGCCAGCATGAGCTGGACGCCCACCAGGTCCTGGATCAGCTCGTCGTGCAGCTCTTCCGCCACGCGCTGCCGTTCCGCCTCCTGGACGTCGAGGAAGCGGGCCGCCATCCGGCGCGTGCCCTCGGGGAACGGCGCCGGCGGAGCGTGGCCCTGGGCGGGGTCGAGCCCGAACTCCAGGGCCGCGGCCACCGTCTCGGCGTAGACCTCGACCTCCCGGGCCACCTCCAGGCTGGGCCGGAAGGGGCGGTCGTGGTAGACGGCGAGGCCGCCCAGCACGCGGTTGTCGCCGGCCAGCAGCGGTAGGCACCAGACCGACCGCAGGCCGTGCCTCTCGCACAGGCACTGGAAGGCGGCCATCACGCGCGAGCAGGGGACGTCCTCCACCACCACCGGCCGAGCCTCGGCCACGGCCACGCCGCAGCACCCCACGCCCACCGGGATGCGGGCCATCGCCCGCACGTAGTCGGGGCTCAGGCCGGTCGAGCCGATGTGCACCAGGTCGTCGCCGCTGACCGCGTGCAGGGAGGCCATGCGGGTTCCGGCCACGTGGCCGATGGTGGTGAGGCTGGACTGGAGGAGCCGTCGCAGGGGCCGCCCGGCCAGGAGGAGGGGGCCGCCGGTCCTGCTGCCGACGCGGAACACGGTCTCCGCCCGCGCCATCCCCGTCACCGCTGCAGGTCGAGGTAGCCGCGACGGGTGGCGGCGACCACGGCCTCGGTCCGGGTGTGCACGTCGAAGCGCCGGAACAGGTTCTTGAGGTGGAACTTGACCGTCTCCTGGGAGATGTGGAGGTGGCGGGCGATCTCCTTGTTGCTGCGACCGCGAGCGAGCAGTCGCAGCACCTCGATCTCGCGCTCGGTGGGCAGGTGGGGCTCGTCCTGGAGGTCCCAGAGCTGGCCCACCAGCGCCGGATCGATGACCCGTCGGCCCGCCGCCACCTGGTTGATCGCCCGCAGCAGCTCCCTCGCCGCGACCCCCTTGAGAAGGTAGCCCCGAGCGCCCAGGTGGAGCGCCTCTCGGGCCACCCCCACCTCCTCGTAGGCGGTCAGGACCAGCACCTGGCTCCGGGGCAGACGTTGCCGCAGCTCGCGCACCAGGGCGCAACCCTGGCTGTCGGGGAGCTTCAGGTCGAGGACCACGACGTCGGGTTCGACCTCGGGCAGGACGCGGAAGGCAGCCCGGGCGCTGCCCGCCTCGCCCACCACCCGGCAGGTCCCCGACCTCTCCAGCAGGGTGATCATCCCGGCTCGGACCACCGGGTGGTCGTCGACCACGGCCACCCTGATCACGGTCACGTCCCGGTTCCATCCTAAGGGGGGTGGCGCGGGCACCCGGCGCGCGTACGGGATCGGCGAGCGCCTCGCCGGGAGCGCCGACGATCTGGCCCTGCCAGGACGGTGGGCACGAGGCGGGGCCGGGCCGACCGCGTCACGACGTCTCGACCGGTTCGGGAGCGAGCCGGACCTCGATGGCCTGGCGCGCCGGCGTGGCCCGCTGCTCGGCCCCGCCCGGTGCCCCGACGGCTGCTCCCGCCGACCGGGCCGCCCCCTGGTGCCCCGGGTTCACGGTGTCGCCCTCGGGCTTCCGGCGAACGTTCCCCTCGTTGGTCACGACCTCGACGTCGGGAGGCGGGCCGTCCTCCGGGAAGCCGGCCGCCTCCCGCACCCCAACCCGGGATCGACCGGGTGGCGCCCACCGGGCTACGAGCCCACCCGGGCCGGCTCCGACAGCTCCTGGGACTGCACGGTGTCGATGGTCTCCATGGATTTCTTGAATTCCACGAACTCGTCGTCCATGAGCGCCCTCGGATTGAAGTCCGGGCTCGCCAGCACGCCGTGGACGCGGCGGCGTTGCATGCCCATGTTGCCGGCGTCGTAGATGGGGAAGATGGCGGCCTCACGCAGGTACTTCTCGAAGTTGTGCGTGCGGTCGGCCGAGTTCACGCCCACCACCTGCATGCATTTGTAGACGGCGTCGAACATCAGCTCCGTGCAAAAGATCTTGCACATGGCGCCGATCAGCTCACCGTGGTAGTCGTGACGGTCCAGGTAGTGGGCCGCACGCCAGCAGAAGTACCGGGCCGCCTCGATGCGCGCCGCGACGTCGCCCAGGAGGTAGCCCACGTTCTGGTAGTTGATGATGGGGCGAGGCCCGCCGGCAGTGTAGGTCTTGCAGAAGCGAAGCGCATCTTCGTAGGCCGCCCGGGCCACGCCCACGGCCGCGATGCCGGCGATGGGGCCGGACCAGGCGAAGTTGCGGTTGATCAGGAGGTCGCCGTTGCCGGCCGTGCCCTCGACCAGGTTACGGGCGGGCACGTGGGCGTCCTCGAAGGTGATCTCGGCGTTGGGGGTGAGTCGGTGGCCGACCTTGTCGATGAGGCGGTAGCCGACGCCGCGAGTCCCTCGCTCCACCATGATGGCGGACAGGCCCTCGGTTCCCGACCGGTCGGGGTCGGTGCGCACGACCACGATGCTGACGTCGGCCCCCTTGCCGTCCCAGCCGGCCACATTGCAGGGCCAGTACTTGCGCCCGTTGAGGACGTAGTCGTCGCCTGCCCGTCGGGCCGTCACGCCGATCCCCACCGGGTGGGGGAGGGGCGCGTCGAAGTTGGCCGTGCCCCCCGGCGTCCCCGGTGGCTCGCTGACCGCGTAGCCGACCAGGTACTCACCCCGAGGGTCCGCCGTCGCCGTGCGCAGGAAGCGGTCCTTCTGCTCCTCGGAACCGTACCAGAGCACCGGCATGAGGCCCAGCCCGTTGACGAGGATGGTGCAGGCGAAGCCGGGATCGACGGCACACAGCTCCTCCGCCGCCAGCACCAGCTCGACGTTGCTGAGGCCCCCGCCGCCGTACTCCCGGGGCAACATGCAAAAGGCGACGCCAGCCCGGTAGGCGGCGATGTAGGCTGGCTTGGTCATCTGGAAGGCGCGCAGCGGATCGGGCTCTCGATCCGCCTCTCGGACGATGGGGGCGAGGACGTTCTGGGCGAACTGTCGCGACTCCAGCTGGACCTTCTTCTGCTCCGGGGAGAGCGTGAAGTCGATGGCCATCGCTTTCCTCCTCGAGAACCGGCCCGGGGCACCACCTCGAAGCCGCGGCCCGGACGCGGCCCATCTCTCCCATACCGGAGAACCGGGGCGGTGGCCACCCCTCGTGCAGGTAGGGGTGACCCCCCCGTTCGGGGAGGCCAGGGAAGGGGCGCGCACGGCCCCGCCCCCACCGCGGCCGGCGGGCCTCGGCCTCTCGCCGCACCCTGCCGGGCCGGGCGGCCGGGATGCCCGACGGCTCCATCGCCGTTCCAGCCCGGGCGACCGGTCGCGGTTGCGCCGGGCCGTCTCGCCGCCGGCGGTGCTGCCTCGGCCGTGCGGGCCGGGGCCGTCCATCTACACTGTGCACGCCATGCCCAGGGCGCTCGGCTTGGGAGGGAACGCAGCCGCCGGCGGTGGGCCGGCCGCGTCACCGGGCCAGGTCCGGTCGGGCCGGTGGGAAGGCGGTAGACGATGAGCCGGCTTCGCCTTCCCGAGAAGGTGCTCGCCTGCCTGTTCGACCTGGACGGGGTGCTGACCCAGACCGCGAAGGTACACGCCGCCGCCTGGAAGCAGACCTTCGACGCCTACCTGCGCGAGCGGGCGGAGCGCACCGGGGAGCGCTTCGTCCCCTTCGACCAGGTGAGCGACTACGACCGCTACGTGGACGGCAAGCCGCGCAACGATGGTGTCCGCTCCTTCCTGGCCTCCCGCGGCATCCGGCTGCCCGAGGGCTCGCCCGACGACCCGCCGGAGGCGGAGACGGTGGCGGGACTGGGCAACCGCAAGAACCGGCTGGTGCTGCAGTTGATGGAGCGCGACGGGGTGCAGCCCTACCCGGGGTCGGTGCGCTTCGCCCGCCTGGCCCGGGAGGAGGGGCTGCGGCTGGCCGTGGTCTCCTCCAGCGCCAACTGCCAGGCGGTGCTGGTGGCGGCCGGCATCGACGACCTCTTCCCGGTGCGCATCGACGGGGTGGTCGCCGAGCAGCGCCAGCTGAAGGGCAAGCCTGCCCCCGACACCTACCTGGCCGCGGCCGAGGCCCTGCACGTCGCCCCCGCTCAGGCGGCGGTCTTCGAGGACGCCCTGGCCGGGGTCGAGGCGGGGCGCGCCGGTGGCTTCGGCCACGTGGTGGGTGTGGACCGGGTGGGGCAGGCGGAGGAGCTGCGCCGGCACGGCGCCGACGTGGTCGTCACCGACCTGGCCGAGCTGATCGAGGACGCATGATCGTCCATCCCGTCATCGAGTTGGAGCCCTGGCGGCTCCGGGAGACCCGCCTCGACCTGGAGGTGCTGGGCCAGTCCGAGTCCATCTTCGCCCTCTCCAACGGCCACGTCGGGCTGCGGGCCAACCTGGACGAGGGCGAGCCCCAGGCCATCCTGGGCACCTACCTCAACGGCTGCTACGAGCTGCACCCGCTCCCCTACGCCGAGGCCGGCTACGGCTACCCGGAGTCGGGGCAGACGGTGGTCAACGTCACCGACGGCAAGGTCATCCGGCTGCTGGTCGACGACGAGCCCTTCGACGTCCGTTACGGGACCCTGCTCGGGCACGAGCGCGAGCTGGACCTGCGGGCGGGCGTGCTGCGACGCCGGGTGGAATGGCGGTCGCCCACCGGCCAGGCGGTGCGGATCTCGTCTACCCGGCTGGTCTCGTTCGCTCAGCGCGCGGTGGCGGCGATCCTCTACGAGGTCGAGCCGCTGGACGGCGGCGCCTCGGTCGTCCTCCAGTCCGAGCTGGTGGCCAACGAGCCACCGCCCGTCCAGGGCCGCGACCCGCGCCGGGCGGTGGCCCTGCGCGCGCCGCTTCGCTCGGAGTGGTTCACCCACCGGGACGCCCGGGCCCTGCTCGTGCACGTGACCCGGGAGAGCGGGCTCAGGGTGGCGGCGGCCATGGACCACCTGGTCCAGGGGCCGGAGGGGACCGAGACCCGAGGCGAGAGCGAGCCCGACCTCGCCCGCCTGACCGTGGCCGCGGTGCTCGAGCGAGGGCAGTGCCTGCGCCTGGTCAAGTTCCTGGCCTACGGCTGGTCGGCGCAGCGCTCGCTGCCGGCCGTCCGCGACCAGGTGGAGGGCGCCCTGGCCATGGCCCGCCACCGCGGCTGGGAGGGGCTGCTGGCCGACCAGCGCGCCTACCTGGACGACTTCTGGCGCCGGGCCGACGTCGAGATCGAGGGCGATCCGG